>JAYTGM010000418.1:0-4019 GCA_043733425.1 Terriglobia bacterium | reverse complement strand
GTGCGGCGGGGTATTGGTCCTCGCCATATGGACGAACGCTATATGGGGTTCGTGTCAGCATGATGGGGTAGCTTTTCCCTTCGCCCGCAACTTCTTTCGGCAGATAGACAGACGTGAAAAGCTTCACGCCATCGCGCATGGGAATACGGTAATCGAATTTGGTGTAGTTCTCGCGCACGTAAGCCATCCCGATTGCCGTAACCGCTTGTGCCGGAATCTCACGAACAGGATCACGCTGGGCAAAAGCGGGAACAGCGAGAGCAAAGATTACAAGCAAGCGCATGGGGATCTGGTTAGGATAGGGCATTTTGCGTTTGAAGAATAAGGCGCGCTGCTTCAACCGCTCCATTTTCCCTGTTGATTTTACCGGCCAGTTCGACGGCCGCGTTGCGGTATGCAGGGCCGGTCAACAGCGAATGGAGAGCCCGCTTCAAATTGCCGATCGAAAGCGCTCTGCGGCTGAGTACGCGTGCCACACCCAGGCGCTCGCAGCGTGCGGCATTGTCAGGCTGATCGTGGGCAAACGGAACCATGAGCGAGGGGCGTCCGGAGCGCAAAGCTTCTGACATGGTCCCCATGCCACCCTGATGAACAATCGCCAGAGCGCGAGGAAACACCGCTGAATGCGGGGCGTAATCAACTGCCAGCAAATCTGGCGTACTGCGGATATTCGCGGCCTCCGCGCCGGCCAGTAAGAGAGCTCTGTGGCCAGAACGCTGCGCAAGTTCATAAAACTTGCCTGGTGAGAGAACAGCTGAAGACCCCAAGGTGAACACGATGGGCGCGGGTCCGCTCGAAAGGAACTGTTCCACAGCCGGGGATGCCTGTGCCGGCAGCCGGAAAGGAAAGCCGGTGGCGACGGCCGTTCTGGGCCAATCGGTCTGGGGCGCAGCGAAATGCTTCGAGAAAAGCGCTAAAACGCAACGTGGGGAGTGCTGCCCTTCAAAGATCGGATTCCCCGCAGCGGTTAGCCCTAATTCAAAAGCCAACTTAGTTACCGGAGCAGTTGATGTTACAGTAGCGCGCTGCGCTAGACCGTTTATCATTCGAGTCAAAGCAGGAAAGCGCCGTCGGATTCCAATTAACGGGGCCGCCAAAGCAGAAGGGTCGTCCGCGGAGAAAAAGCTTAGTGGTGCAAGCACACTGGACACCCACGGAATGCCGGTTTTTCGAGCGGCCAGCGGGCCACCGAAAGCGGCCACCTGAGTAACAAGAACATCGTGGCCGGGAATGGCAGCCATCACGTCCGCGTAACTGTTTCTTATGGCCGGCAACAGAAAATCACGAAGCAGGTAGCGGCCGCCCTGAAACTCATCCATAAATCGGCTGAGCAACACCGGGTCCGGTATGATCTCCGGCCGCATGGGAAAGAACGCATGTCCAGCGGATTCAATCAGAGCACGATGAACTGTGCTGGTGACAAAAGACACGTTGGCACCTTGCTCATTCAGTTTTTCAGAGATAGCCAAGTACGGATAAATGTCTCCAAGAGAACCGAACGTGGCAATCAGAATCCGCAAAGTGAATTATCCCGGCCGGTAAGTGGCGCAGGCTACATCGGTTTCCCACAATTTGATTTCCGTGAGCTTGGCGTTTGTATACGGGTCTATCTCGTCGTAAAAATATTTAGCGATGTTCTCCGCCGAAGGGTTGAGTTCGGTGAACGGAGGAAGGTCGTTCAAAAACTGATGGTCCAGGCGGTCTTTCACCGCGCGGACCAGGCGCTTCAGTTCCGCGAAATCGAGCAGCAGGCCCGTATCGTCCAGTTCCGGGCCTTCCACCGTCACTCGCACGCGGTAGTTGTGGCCGTGCACGTTTTCGCACTTGCCATGGTAATTGCGCAGGGCGTGCCCGGCGGGAAACACCTCTTCGATTGAGACTTCAAACATGATCTGAGAAAAACCTTTCCACTGCTTCCAGTTTAGTCGCGAAGGCGTAATCGGGCAGGCTATCGAAAAAGATCTGCCCGTAACGCGTATGTGTGATGCGGCGATCGAGCAAGGAAAGAACACCTCGATCCGAGCGCGCGCGAATCAAGCGGCCGAAGCCTTGCTTAAGCGCGATGGCGGCTTGCGGAATTTGATAATCGTAAAACGGGTTGCCGCCAGCTTCACGGACACTGCGAATTCTAGCTTCGACGACTGGATCGTTCGGAACCGCAAACGGCAGCCTGTCGATGATTACGCAGCTTAGCTGGTCGCCCTGCACATCCACTCCCTGCCAGAAGGAGGACGTGGCAAATAAAACACAGTTCGGCGTGGACTTGAATTCTTCCAGCAGCGCGGTTCGCGGACCCGTGCCCTGCAGCAGGGTGGGGTAATCGATATTGAGTGAAACGCGATCGTACACCAGACGCATTTGCGAATAGCTGGTGAAGAGCACGAACGCGCGGCCCTTTGACAATTCCAGAATACGGATGATTTCTTCGCTGGCCAGTTTGGTGAAAGCCGCGTCGCGCGGGTCTGGCAGGTGCTGTGGGATATAAAGCAGCGCCTGCTTTTGATAATCGAAGTGGCCGGGGACGATCAGGGTTCGAGAAGACTCCAGACCCAAACGCTTTTGAATGAAGCTGAAATCCCCGGCGACGGCGAGCGTCGCGCTGGTGAGGATGACGCAATCCAACTTTTCAAACAGGCGTTGAGCGAGGATGCCCGAGACATCAATCGGCGTAGCCTGCAGGAAGGTGCCGCGGCCGCGCTTTTCCATCCAATAGACGTAAGTTGGGTCGTCGGACTCCACCATGAACTTCAAGCTTTCATGGATCGCCTGAGCACGGCGCGAGAGAGGGATCACCTCTTCCGGAGAATCTTTTACCAGCTGCAAGGAAAGCGATACCAATTCGATAGCGCCAAGAAAATCTAAATATTCAGCGTCCCTCAACGAAGCACGCGAGGCGAAGGCCGCACGGCCTTCCATACCGGGCAGAATGCCGAAAAATATCTGGGCGAGTTCTTCCAGGCGTTCAAGAATGCGATCCAACTCAGGACTACCGAAGCTCTTCAGGCGGCTGACAACCGCAACATCCCGCCGCAATTCAGCAATTTGATAGCTGGAAACAGTCACACCGAAATACTGGCCCGCGATGTCTTCAATCTCATGCGCTTCATCGAAAATGACAGCCCAGTATTCGGGCAGGATGCCGGCAAACTCTTCATCTTTCAGTGCGAGATCCGCAAAGAACAGATGGTGGTTCACGATAAGGATGTCGCTATCAAGGGCGCGCCGGTGCATCTCCGTGATGAAGCACCTTTCGAATTGCGGACACTTCTGGCCGGAACAAAGTTCACGCCGCGCGTCGATGCGAGCCCACGCCGTGGATTGCTCCGGCAGCGTCTTGATCTCCGCGCGGTCGCCGTATTCCGTTGTCTTTTCCCAATCCTGAATAATCTGGAAATCGGCTATCTCTTCTAGGCCGGTCAGGACGGCTTCCCGTTCGGCATCGTAGATTTTTTGGCGGCAGGCATAATTGCCGCGGCCCTTCATATAACTGACTCTCAGGGGACGGTCGAAGTGTTGCTGAAGAAACGGAATGTCTTTGTAAAAAAGCTGCTCCTGCAAGTTCTTGGTGCCGGTCGACACCACAACACGCTTACCGGAGAGCAGCGCGGGAACCAGATAGGCAAGGGTCTTGCCGGTGCCTGTACCGGCTTCGACAATCAGATGCTTACGCTCTGCAATGGCGCTTTCCACGGCCTCGGCCATTTCCACCTGCCCGGCGCGGTATTCAAAATTGGGGTGCCACTGCGAAAGAGTGCCCTGGCGGCCGAAGAACCGCTTAGCACTCTGAGTTTCGACTTGCACGGTAAGCATTCAGTCTACCGGGAGATGACCAGAACGAACCAGCCGAGGCCGGTGGCGAGTGTCAGCGCGGCGAAGAGACGGCGGGTTTGCGGAAACCGGAACGTGAAAGCGGCGGTGATTCCGAGGACCAGGAGATCGACCAAGGCAGTTCCGAGGAACGCGTAGAAGAGGCTGGATTCGGCTTGTCTGATGTGTGCCGCAAGTACAAGCCCAGGGAC
>JAYTGM010000417.1:0-4021 GCA_043733425.1 Terriglobia bacterium | reverse complement strand
CAGGCACGGTAGCCGCCAGAATTCCCTGCCCTGGGATGGGCGGTACTTTGCCTGGCTCTTCCCATTTTTCCGGCTTGCGCGAGTTGTAAAAGGCGAGTGTCGCCAGAGCGGGCGCGGTGCCAACTCCGCTAATCACGATCGGGGGCTTGCCGGCCATTTTGATGATGAGCGGCATTTCGCCACCCAAGCCGAAATGGTCCTGCTCCGTCACGGCCGCGGCAAGCACGCTGGCGACACCGGCATCTACAGCGTTGCCACCCTGCTGCAGAATGCGGAAGCCCGCTTCCACTTCATAGCTGTTGCCCGCGCCTACCATCTCATGGGACGCACGCACGGGCGGGAACATGGTCGCGCCCGGAAGCAGCGACGCAGAAAGCAAGACAGCCGCAATCTTACGCTTCATATTTGTAAAGTGCCTTTTCAATAGGAGTACCGACCACTTCAATGCGCTTCAGATCCGTGGAACCCACGCCCCGTGCCTCCGCCAGCAGCAGAGTGTTATCGCAGTCTTTGAAAGGCAGCGTGCCTTTCGGGGCGCGCGGATCATAACCCATCACCGCCGTTGCCACGGAATCTGTATTGACCGGATTGGTGCCTGCCAGCAGTACGCCGGGTTCCACGTAGCGAAGCTTGCGAGCCGTGTTCCAGGGGCCTTCGCCGCCGGCCATGGAGGTGATGCCGTCAATGATGGCGAGATCTATCGGTCGCGCTGTAATTACGTCCACCACGATGCGCGGCATGCGGTAGCCGGGCTCACGGCTGGAAGTAGGATCGAGTTCCTGGGGTGACGATTTAGAAGGCGCGCGCTTGCCGAGATGGCAGGTGTTCACGCGGCCGCTGGTCGGCGATTCATTCGGCTCATCCACTTTCGCGTCGTCCCCATAGATGGATGCGGGCGTATTGCCGAAGCAGTTCTTCATGCTCAGCGTGACCCCGCAGGTTTCGTGATTCTTGAGCTTGGCTAGGCTAACAAACACGTCGGTATCTTCGTAGGCATGATTGAAATCGATTGCGGGAAATATGTAGCCACCCGCCGCTGTTTTCAAGCGTGAATACTTTTTGCCCTTGCCGAGAGCGTTTGTGTTTTCGAATTCCACGTTAGGCGCGGCGCTGAGAAGCGATCGTACGTTCCAACCGGCGTCCAGCAAATATTCTTCCAGGGGACCGCCAGATGCCCACGCGCTTTCAACAAACCGGATGCGCTTGGCACCGGCGCGGCCCATCAGATACGCCGTCGCACCGACCAATTTTGGATTCGTGTAATGCGTTAAACCCAGCGGCTTGCCTTGGAAACGCAGGCCCGGGCTGCCGGTCAGGTTCAGCTTCACGGTGACCGTTTTATTCTTAACGATGCGTTCCAGGCCGCCGATCTGATCGAACATGGTGCCGAGCGCGGCGTTTAAATCTTCGTTATAGGAAGCGCACTTTGCAATGGCGACCGGACGCGCAGGAGGAGTGACAGCGGCGGGAAGCTTACGGGCAACAGAAAACGCACCGGCAGCGGCCAGCAAGTCACGACGGGTCATTTATAAAGTGTAGCGCCGTGTTATTCCGTTTCCAGGCGCACCGTAGCGGCCACACCCACCGAATCGATATCGACTCCGGTTCCTTCGTCGTTCTTATAGACTTCGAGTTGCTTCGATTTGCCGTCCGGCGTGAAAAGCGTTGCCTTTGTAAAGTTGCCCAGCACGTGCATGGTTACGCTATCCACCGGATAATCCGAGAAGTTTACAAGCTGCACGTAGACCTGCTTGCCATCCTCGCTAGAGAGCAGATTCGAGAGCATGGAAGACACATTAAAGAGCCGCACACCCAGGTTGCGGCGGCCGATCATGGATTGCACATCGTGCCACATGTCATCGATGCGCTTCAGTTCGTTGTCATCGAGCGTGATTTTGGTCTTGTCCGTGGGAGCAGAATTCTGCCACCCGGCCGGGCCAGTCAGAACCGTGCCACCAGAGCGCGCGAACGCCTTAAGAATCCCTTTCTGCTGCGCGTTCAAAGCGTCATCATCGACGTTCACCGCCATGCTGGCGCCCTGAAGAGCTTCGGCTGTGAGTTTAGCGGGAGGCACCGCCTTCACCGGAGTATGCTTCACGGCGATCATATCCAGAATGCCGCCGCTTAAAAGGCCGCCCTCACTGGTTGCCTGCACCAGAGCGAGCTTGCCACCCTGGCGCAGGGCGCGCCAATCGCGGTGGTCTTCGTAATAGCCCAATAACTCCGCGATGCGGCCCCAATCAGCCACGGCCTTCGCATCGCCGCGGTAGACCCGTGTGGAAAAATCGGCATCGAGCGCCACCACCCAGCGGGCACCCACCATCTGCGCATCGCCGATCATCTGGAGATAGCGCGTAACGGGGATCACGGTTTTCTCGGGTGGAAGATTCGCGAGCCAGATCTCTCCCCCTCCCCAGGCGCGGACGGCACGAAGGAAGCCGGTATTGGTATCGATCCACGCCGACCCTGAAGGACCGGCCTTCGCGGTATGCCCTTCCACCACCTGAATGCCGGCCCAGACACCCTGATATGTGCCGATTACGGGCTCCGGCGAGCCAAGCTTCATGCGCGAGCGCAAAGAGATTTCAATTACCGGAGCACCACCGGCCACACCGCGCACCGCTGCGGCGCTGCCTTCCGGAAACTCGCCTTCGAGCACGATGCCCTGCATCTTCGCAGTGAGCGCGCCCTTGGCTTGGGCGACAGCATCTGCTCCGGGTCGAAGGACCGCCACGGGAGCGATGTTCTTGCGAGCGGCTGCCGAGGCGAACCCGCTAAGGGCAAGAGAGCTCTTGGCGTCCCACGCCAGCAGCAAGCAGTTTATCCTGGTGCCTTCCAGTAGCGTTAAAGTCTTGGGATCTGTCGAGGTCCATCGCACCGGAATCCAATTGGCAGGGCCGGAGGCGAGCGCCGCCGTAGCGGCCAGACATGCGCAGAGGAACACTCGCAACATAACTTTAACTTTACGCTGATTTGATTTCTGTCCAGATGCGATCACGGAGGCGGATGGCGGAACCGGGGAGCGCTCGCGGCCAGACGCCTCTTTTCCGGGTCTCCGCCCCTGGGTAAAGCGTCTCGCTTTCGCGAACGCTTGCGGGCAATAACAATCGAGCGGCCTCGTTGGCGATGGCAGTTTCCGCTTCGGCCGCGATTGCTGCCGCGACTGCCGGGCGAAGCAGATAGTTTAGAAAACTGTGCGCCAATTCGGCGCGCGCCGATTCGCGCAGTATGACCGCGTTATCGGCATAGAGCGGAAAGCCTTCGGTAGGGTATACGAACGCGAGATCCTTAGCTGCGCTGATGGCTTGCTGAGCGGTGGTGGACCAGATTTGCGCAGCCAGCACGTCGCCCGAAACAAGCTGATCCCGCACCTCTGCATTCAGGTATGCGCGAACCATACGCTTCTGCGCGATGGCTTCGCGTTTGGCGCGTTCCAGGTGGGCTGCGTCGGCGGAATCGAAGGGCAGGCCAAGTTTTGAAAGACAGGCACCCAGTACGTCTTCTGCATCATCGAGCATGGTCAGGCGGCCTTGCCAGCGCGGGCTCCACAAGTCGGCCCATTGCGAAGGCGGTGGCGCAATTCGCCGGTTATAGATGATTCCTGTCGCGTTCCACATGTAGGGGATGGAGTGCGCAAGGCCAGGGTCCCAGGCCGGGTTCTGAAACTGTGCGGCAAGATTGGGAAGGTTCGGAAGCCGGGCGTGATCGAGCGGTGCCAGCAAGCCGTTTCGTACCATGGGCGCGATGCGGTTGTGGGTGGGGAACACTACGTCCCACCCGGAATTGCCGGTCATCACTTTGGCGAGCATTTCTTCATTGCTTTCGTAAACCGAATAGCGGACGCGAACGCCGAACTCGCGTTCAAAGTTCGAGATAGTGTCGCGGGCGATGTAGTTCGACCAGTTGAAGACGTTGAGCCTGGGGCGGCGGTCGATCGCACAGCCGGTTGTTGCGACGCCGAGCAGGAAGATGCGGCGGTTCATTGAGCGCGTACCCGTTCGGAAAGAAGAATCAACGCGCC
>JAYTGM010000416.1:0-4026 GCA_043733425.1 Terriglobia bacterium | reverse complement strand
CCAAGCTTCATGCATGAGCGCAAACGCGATTACGCCAGGAGCTTCGGTGCGCAGTTTAATTATCAGAATCGCCGCGCGGTAGGGTGGGCGCGCACGCTCCCAGGTTTTGGCAAGAACTATAAGCAGGCGGTAAAAGACCGCTATCCGGCTTTCGTAACCTTTTCGCCCTACGGGGAGATGCTGCCCAATAAGGATTCTTACGTGGATCTGGATTACGACCGCAAGGATATGTTCGGCTTACCCACCGCACGGCGTCACGTGGTTTGGAAAGAGAACGATCACAAGATCTTCGCCGATATGAATCGCTGGTCGGTGGAGATACTGAAATCCGCGGGTGCTGAAATTCTCTCGGTGGGAAAAGAGCCCGCGACCAACCACGAAATCGGCGGCTGCCGCATGGGGTCAGATCCGCGCACTTCGGTAGTAGACAAGTTCTGCCGGACGCACGACGTACCGAATCTGTATCTGGCGGATGCGAGTGTGTTTCCCTCTGCTTCTGAAAAGAATCCCACGCTGACCATCATGGCGTTAGCCGCCCGTACCGCCGACCATCTGGCCGGGCGTTTTCAAAAAGGAGAAATCTAAGTCATGGATTCCAGAAGAGATTCTCTTAAGATCATCGGGGCCATAGGCGCTACTTGCGCCTTTCCGTTCGGTGCCGATGAACTGTATGGCCAGCACATGCATGATCAGGCGGGCCAGCCCACCGTTCCGGCGGCGGCTGGCCCGTTCACTCCCAAGTTCTTTACCGCGCATGAGTTGGCGGTGGTGTCCCGCATGGCGGGCTTGATTATTCCCGATACCGCGACGCCCGGTGCAGTGGCCGCTGGGGTTCCCAAGTATATCGATGGCGCTCTGGTGTTCAATGCTGAAATGCAGGTGCGTTATCGCGAGGGCGTGCCCGCGCTCGATCAGGCCGCGCGCAAAAAGTATGGCAAAGTCTTCCTGGAATTGACCGAGCCCGAACAGATTGAATTCCTGACGCCCCTTTGCGAGCGGAGCGACAGAATGGATACAAAACCGGCTGAGGTGGTGTTCTTTCGCGCCGTCAAATCCATGACCGCCGATGGATATTACACTTCGCAGATCGGCCTGGAAACGGAATTGGGCTACAAGGGAAATGTAGCGCTCGCGTCATTCCCCGGCTGCACGGAAGTGCACGAACACTAAAGACTTATACTGAAGGTTCCTTTCTATGATTACGTCAACTTCACTGCGGCCCGGGATGATCATCAAGTTCAATAACGAACTCTATTCGATCTTCAGCATGTCCCACCGCACCCCGGGCAACCTGCGCGGCTTCGTTCAAGTCCGCATGCGCATGCTCCGCAACGGCTCCATGGCCGACCACCGTTTTTCGTCCGATGACAAAGTGGAACGCGCCATCATGGAAGACCACGAATTCGAGTTTCTGTATGACGACGGCGAATTCTATTACTTTATGAACACCGAGAACTTCGAGCAGATGCATCTGACGAAGGAAATTCTTGGGGACGCGACAAACTATCTGACGCCTAACTTGCGTGTCGACATTGAGTTCTACGAAGGTAAGCCAATGGGCGTCGAGTTACCGGCGACTGTCGATATGACGGTTATGGAAACAGAGCCCGGCCTGAAGGGTTCTACCGTTTCCAACGTAACCAAGCCCGCGAAGATGGAAACCGGTTTGGTAGTGCAGGTTCCGCCGTTCATTACGGAAGGCGAGAAGATCCGCGTGAATACAGCGGAAGGCACTTACCAGGAACGCGCTTAAAGATCCTGCAGGCTGGCCAGGAGCGCTGGTTCTTCAGACGGAAACACGGTTCGCAAATCGATCCATAACTGGTTTTGCTGGATGCGGGCGATGACCGGTGGTGAACCGGCACGAAGTTTGCGCTCTGCTTCCACTGCATTTACGCTTGTAAGTGCAATCACGTAAGTCGGCAGCGTCTGTTCCGGTGTTGCTCCGCCGCCGGTTACGCTTTCCGCTTGCTGCACGGAAGCCCGCGGAAGTTGGGCGGCCAGGCTTTCTGCGCGAAGCCGGATTTGTTCAGCGGTGAGGCGCAGCATGTTCAGGGCAGGGAGGCTATCCCAATCTTCCAGTACCAAGGCCCGCAGGGTTCGCTCAAGAGCTTGCGTGATGAGCTTGTCGATGCGCAGGGCACGAAACATGGGGTTAGAGCGGAGGCGCTGCACCAGATCGGCATCACCGGCGAGCAGCCCCGCTTGTGGTCCACCGAGTAACTTGTCGCTGCTGAACGAAACAAGATTCACTCCCACGCGGAGACTTTCCTGGACCAGCGGCTCTCGTATTCCATAGGCGGACAAATCCACCAGGCACCCGCTTCCCAGATCTTCGTGCAGCGGGATTTTTGCTTGTTTCGCAAGGCTCGCGAGTTCGGCTAATCCAGGCTTCCCAGTGAACCCGCTCATGTGAAAATTGCTGGGATGAACGCGCAAAATCAAACGCGTGCGATCTGAAATTGCTTCCCGATAATCTTCAATGCGCGTCTTGTTCGTTGTTCCCACTTCCTTCAAAATCGCACCCGAACGGCGCATGATATCGGGGATGCGGAAGCCATCGCCAATCTCAATCAGCTCTCCGCGCGAGACGATCACTTCGCCATCCGCCGCCAACTCATGCAACGCCAGGTAGAGGGCGGCTGCCCCGTTGTTCACGGCAATCGCGGGCGCGTTTAAGAGATGAAACAATAATCCGGCAAGGTGAGAATCCCGCTTGCCGCGACGGCCCGAAGTGAGGTCATACTCCAAATTGCTGTAACCGGGAATCGGCTGCATTGCGCCAAGCGGCGCGCGCCCCAGATTAGTGTGGAGCACGACGCCGGTGGCGTTGATCACTGGCCGCAACGAAGAATCCGCCCAGCGGAACAGACCCTGTTCGATGGAGGCTTCCAAGTTTTCCGCCAAGCTGGAACTTTCGCGAGCGGCAGCCAAGGCGCGCCTGATTTCACTCACCACCAATGCATGCGGAAAGCGGAGTGCGGCCGCACTGAGCCGCTCCAGCATCTGGTGCACGGAAGGTAAACGGCGCAAATTAGCGGAAGTATCCAGCACGCTTCGATGCTAGCGCGCTCTGGGGCGGCTTGCAGGCTAGAACAGCAATTTCAGCGCAAACTGAATCTGGCGTGCCGGGAAGGTGGACGTGATTGTTCCGAAAGAGGAGCTGCTGATATTTCCGTTCGCGGGTTGAAAGTTCGTTTGGTTCAGGACGTTGAAAGCTTCCACCCGGAACTCAAGCGCGCTGGTTTCCGACCACATGCGGAATTGCTTGTGCATGGCCGCGTCCAGTTGATAGAAAGGGTGGCTGCGCGCGACGTTGCGGCCCGCGTTACCGAAGGGCTGGCTGGGGTCCGTCGGTGCCTGCACGGTTGCGCGGTTCAGGTAATTGCGCTGATCGCGCTGGCCTTCCGGCGTTACGGGGTTACCGCTGACATTGGGCCGGTAGGTGGGAAGCCCGCTTACCTGGAATGTAGAGGTCGGGTTATAGCTCAAGTTGATGGGCAGACCGGACGTGGCGGTGTCGATCGCGGAGAACTGCCAACCGCCCAGGATTGACTGGATGGCGTAAGGCGCGTCTGAACCGAAGCGGCGGCCTTTGCCGTACGGCAGGTCATACACGATCGACGTGGTGTCGTTGATGGGCTGATCGTACCCGGAGGGGCCTTTCTCACTCCGTAGATCGCGGATGTTGACGCGCGAGTTATCGCCGTTCTGGGTTTCCAGATGGCCGGATGCATTGTCGATGGCCTTGGACCAGGTGAAGGAGTTCAGCAGATAGAGGCCGCCGGAATAGCGCTTCTCCACTTTCAACTGCAGTGCGTTGTAGTTGGAGGCGCCAGCGCCATAAGCCACCTCAATGGTGCTGAATTTTGAGAACGGCCGGCGCGATTGCAGGGAAGGCACCGGAGGGACAAGCGATTGATTGGGGACAGCCTGGTTGTAATCGGCCAGGATCATCAGATGGGTGCCGCGGTTGCCGACATAGGCAACGTCAACCACGAGCGACGGCGTGATCTGTTGTTGCAC
>JAYTGM010000415.1:0-10682 GCA_043733425.1 Terriglobia bacterium | reverse complement strand
GCAAACTTTCAATGCGCGGATTACAGGCACCATCACAGACGCGGCCAAAGCTGCTGTGCCCGCGGCTGCCGTCACCGCCCGCAATGTCGATACAAACGTCCGTAAATCCGTCCGCTCGGATACTTCCGGAACCTACGACATCCCGCTCCTGCTCCCCGGGAACTGGGAAGTTACTGTCGAAGCACCGGGCTTGCAGACCCAAGTCCGGAAAGGCGTGCTCCTCGAAGCCAGCGAAGTGGTTACGCTTGATTTTGCCTTGCCCGTCTCCACTGTGGCCACCGCTGTCGAAGTGACCGGGGACGCACCGCTTCTTCAAACTGAAACCAGTTCCGTCGGCACCACCCTCGAATCGAAAATCATTGAGGACTACCCGCTTCCCGAACGCGACGTCCTGGGTGCGCTGCGCAGCATACCCGGAGTCGTATCGAATGCCGGAAACGCGCGCGGCAACCGCAACGTATTCGATTCCAACTTCTCGGTCGCCGGCGGCCGCAGTTCCTTCAATGAAGTGTTGCTCGACGGTGCCTCGAATACCATCGGCGATTTCAACGGCGTTGTCATTCTGCCCTCTCCTGACTCCGTCCAGGAGCTTCGCGTCGAGACATCCACCTACTCCGCCGAGTTCGGGCGTAGCGGAGGCGGGGTGGTCAACATCGTTACTAAGTCCGGCACGAACAAATTCCACGGCGTCCTCTATGACTACGAACAGAACACGGCCTTCAACGCGAACAGCTTCAGTTCCAACCGTTTCGGGATCCCGCGAGCCCGCTTGCACCGCCACCAGTACGGTGGAACGTTAGGCGGACCCGTCGAAATCCCGAAGCTCTATTACGGCCGCAACAAGACATTTTTCTTCGGCAGCTACGAAGGCCGGCGCGAAAACAACCCCGTCGGCGATCAACTCTACAGCGTCCCCACCGCGCGCGAACTGGCGGGCGATTTCTCCCAGACGGTAGTCAAGGTCGGCAACGTCATTAAGCCCATCCAGATCTTCGATCCCACAACGACGCAACTGGTTAACGGCCGATACATCCGCACCCCTTTTCCCAATAACGTCATTCCGCCGGACCGCCTGAACCCCATTGCCAAGGCCGTAGCCGCCAACTACCCGGCCCCCAACCGCCCCGGCAATGCCCTCACCAGCCGTCAGAATTTTTACTTCCGCGATCAGCAGAAATATAGCCGCGATCTCTACAGCGGGCGCGTCGACCATTACTTCACCGACCGCCACCGCTTCTTCGGGCGCTTGAATTTTCAGGAGAATCTGGAGAAGAACCCTGGCAATATCGTGCAATTCGCCAGCACGGGCTCCACGCACGATAATTTTAAGAACTTCGGTATCGATGACACTTACCAGATCTCCACCGCCTTGAGCAGCGTTTTCCGTTATAGTTACACGCGCTTCCGCGCCAATCTGGTGCCGAACACCTTGGGCTTTGATCCCACCAAGCTCGGCTTGCCTTCCTACTACCGCGATGCCGCCAACGTTCTCTTTTTTCCAAATTTCTCTTTCAGTAGCGGTGAGGCCTTCCCGAACCTGGGCGGCACGGCCTACAACAATCAGCCTCGCGATACACAGGGCTTGCAGGAAAATCTCGTCTACGTCAAAGGCCGCCATAACCTGCACTTAGGCGGAGAATACCGTCTCTACCGTTTCTACCCCTTCCAGGTCTTCAACCCGACCGGCAGCTTCAGCTTTGGTCACAGCTTCACTCAACAGGACGCACTCGCCGCCTCCCAGCCCGATATCGGCTTCGATTTCGCATCCTTTCTTCTAGGTACCGGCAATTTCAGCTTTGATCATGTGGAAGCGCTCAGCACTTACCACCACTATATCGGCGCATATGCGCAAGACGATTGGAAGGTCACGAAAAATCTCACGTTGAACCTGGGCATCCGATGGGAAGTAGAGACCGGCACCGGGGAAGCGCACAATCGCCTCTCGTACTTCGATCCCAACGCGAAGAATCCGATCCCTAACGGACCGAAAGGCGCAATCCTCTTCACCGGCAGCGGCAATGCCTCCACCTTGCGCGCGGCCAACTGGCTCAACTTCGGGCCTCGCGTAGGCGCGGCTTACCGGCTCGGCAGCAAGACCAGTCTGCGCGCCGGGTACGGCATCTTCTTTCTCCCCGTCGGCCTGGAACCCGGGTTAGTGGATACGCCTTTCAATTACAGCGTTTCCGCCGATAACCTGAACCCGGATTACACTCCCAAAGTCACGCTCTCCAATCCCTTCCCGAACAGTCTGACAAAGCCCAGTTCCGCCGCCCCGGTCAACGATGGTTCCTATCGGCTTAATAACTCGATCAATACAGTTCTACGCGATCAGCCCTCCGAGTACATGCAGGAGTGGAACTTCGGGATCTCACGGGAACTCCCCCGCTCCATCGTGATTGGCGTCACTTACTACGGGAGCCGCGGCGTCCACTTACCCATCCCCAGTCTCCAACTGAATCAAATCGACCCCAAAAATCTGGCTCTCGGTGGCACTTACCTCACCGAGCGTGTTCCCAATCCCTACTATGGTTATTTCTTTACCGGACTGCTCGGGCAACCCACCATCCCGCGCGAGCAGCTACTGAAACCATACCCACAGTACGCGGCCAACAACAGCGCTGACGCCTTTGGCGGGAGTCTGATCTACAACCGGCCCCCCGTGGGTGATAGCGATTACCACGCCGTCACATGGAAAGTTGAAAAACGCTTCTCCCAAGGCCTTAGCCTCAGCGGGTTTTACACCATCTCGAAGCTCCTCGACACAGGCGGCATCGGCAACGGTGCGGCCTTCCAGGAGCCCTCGGCTTTGCGTGACATTTACAATACGCGCCTCGAAAAGTCCGTGGGCGATTTTGACGTGCCTCAGCGCATCGTCATCAACTACAGCTACGATCTGCCCTTCGGCAAAGGCAAAAAGTTCCTCGATCACGGCCGCTTGATGAATCAAGTTGTAGGCGGCTGGACCATCCTCTCCGTCCACACTGTGGAAAGCGGACGTCCTATCGGCATCGGAGGCAACGACCTTTCCCGCTTAGCCGGAGCCAACCCCAGCCGCGCTAGTGTCGTTGCCGGTCAGGTGGCGAAGCTTCCACTCGCTCAATCCGAGGAGAACGCCCGCGCCTATGATCCGGCCTGCAACTGTACCAAGCCCTGGTTCAACATTGCCGCCTTCACCACCACTCCGGAGTTCACCATCCCCAACGGCCCGCGCCTGGACCCCAACTTACGCACAGATCATATTCGCAACTGGGACATGACCCTGAACAAGCGCTTTCGCATCCGCGAAGGCGTAAACCTGGCGGTGCAAAGCCATTTCTTCAACGTGCTGAATAGCGTGTACTTTGGTTCGCCGATCGCCGGGGTTACATCCGCTACGTTCGGTTCCACCACGGCCACCTACCCGCAATATACGGGCCCGCGTCGCGTCGAATTAGGCGCCAAACTGTCGTTTTGATATGGACCTCGATACTTTTTAGATAGACTATCGCGAGTGAAGCAACGGCTTGGTCCGATGCTCGGATTGAAGAACTGCCGAACCGCAGCTATGGTGATCGGCGGCATCGAGTTGGTGGAGAAGATCAAGAAGCGCCAGTTCAAATAGGACGTTCCCCCTAAAATTCCTGGATCCGAATATTCCTCCATCGGCAAACCGCTCCCGTCGCCCAGCGATTTTGATTGCCGCTATGAACCTCCAAGGCGATGTGTCCACGATTCCCCAGTAATTCCCCGACGCGATCTTTGTTGTAATCTTGTGCTTTCAGCGTCGCCGCATCGAACTCGCACATTCGCGTGCCATTGACCCACGAACTAATTTTAGGCAATCGACAGACGCACCGGATTTTCATCGTATTCCAGGTTCCGGAATGCCAAGCGCGAACAAAATCGTCCCACGGCGCGGTGTAAACTGTCGACACCGTAGGCTGCTCTTTGGGTATCGGCGTTTGGACGAAAGATTTTAGCCGTCCCTGGTCGTCTATCACCCCGTTGAAGGCATACGGCCGGTTATTGAAACCACCGATTCCATTCCCATAAATCGCGCCGATAGAACCGACCGGTCGATGATCGATCATCACCTGGAAAGCCGGAGCGCGCGGAGTGCAGCGAATATAAATACCGGTATCGGCGCGCCAGTGGCGCGCATCGGGTAGTTGTCACCCAAGTGCCATTTGCCGAAGATTGCGGTGCGGTATCCGGCGGCGCCCGGAACTTCGGGTATCGTCACTTAATCGGAATACACCATGGGGAGAGTCAAGTTCTTTTTTGGGCAAACTTGAGTTTTATTACCTCCGCTGTTAACCAGGAGAGTGAGAAAAAATCTTAGCTCCCCAAAGGGAACACAGATCCGAACTTTTAAATGGAGAATTTCTGCGAAATCATTTTTTCTCCCACAAGTAATCCGCGCTCCGCAGATAATAGGCGCTGTAACTATATAAGATGGCCGAATTTTCACTAAGTTTTTAAGGTGCAATTTACTCAGGAACGTCGTAGACAGGACGCGGACGCTGCGTGCGCAACGCGGGCTACGAACAGGAATTTAAGCGCGAGACGCACGTCAGGAGCAGTGAACAGTGCGCGGCCGGCCGGCGACAAGCGCGAGGACAGCGGTGTTGCTTTGTGTTCCGGCCACCGTGCAGCCTTCGGGAAGGCGAAGGCGAACCTGTCCGGAACGGAGCGGAAGCAGGACGCATTCGGTGGGGCGGCCTCGCGACCATGCGATGTCTACGGTTACGCCGCCGCGAGCGCGGAGGCCCTTCACGCTTCCCGCGGGCCAGGCTCTTGGGAGGGCGGGCAGGATATTGATTTCGTTTTCGTGACTGTGAAGTAGCATTTCGGTCACGGCAGCGGTGCCGCCGAAGTTACCATCGATCTGAAAGATCCAACCGCTGCCAGCGGGATGCGTGTCGAAGAGGTTGGGGCCGGTGCTATGGTCGAGCAGACGGCAGAGAGACTCGTGAGCCATATCGCCATCGCACAGGCGCGCCCAAAAGTTGATGGCCCAAGCGCGGCTCCAGCCGGTATAAGCTCCTCCGGCGGCCAGACGGCGTTCAAGCGAGACGCGCGAGGCTTTCCAGAATTGGGGCTTTTTGCGCGGAGTGAATTCGATGCCGGGATAGAGAGGGTACATGTGGGACATGTGCCGTTGGCCGGGCGTCGACTCATCGAAATCCTCGGACCATTCCTGAAGCTGCCCGTGCTTTCCGATTTTGTACGGTGGGAGGAGAGCGAGTTTAGCCTCGAGTTGCGACCGGAATTCGGGATCGATTGAAAGAGTGCGTGAGGCTTCGATGCAGTTGGTGAAGAGTTCGCGGATGAGCGCGATATCCATAGTGCAGCCGGCGCTGGTCTGGGCGGTGACGCCATCGGGAGCGCGGAAATCATTCTCGGTGGAGAAGGAAGGGCAGGTGGTGAGAAGACCGTCTTTGCCGGGGATCAGCCAATCCAGGCAGAACTCGGCGGAGCCCTTCATCAGGGGGTAGGCGCGGGTGCGGAGGAAAGAGGCGTCACCGCTGAAGCGGTAGTGATCGTAGAGATGGGCGCAGAACCACGGCGCGCTCATCTGCCAATTGGCCCAGGTGGGACCGCCTTGGCCAAAGTTGCCGACGGGGGCGGATTGCCGCCAGAGGTCGACGTTGTGGTGAGAGACCCAACCGCTTGCGCCGTAGTTTGTTTTGGCGGTTTTGCGTCCGGTACGGGCAAGGCCATCAATGAGATCGAAAAGGGGCTGGGCGCACTCGCTAAGGTTGCAGGTTTCAGCGGGCCAGTAGTTCATTTGCGCGTTGATATTGGCTGTCCAGTTGGCGCTCCAGGGAGGGCGGACCTGGTCGTTCCAAATGCCTTGCAGATTGGCGGGCTGGGTACCGGGGCGGGAGCTGGCGATCAGGAGATAGCGGCCGTATTGGAAGTAAAGCGCGAGTAGGCCGGGATCGTGGGGTTTCGATTGAAACGCCTTGAGGCGTTCGCGGGTGGAGAGGGCGGAACCGGTGCTACCGCCGAGGTGGAGCGAGACGCGGCGGAAGAGCCGGCGGTGATCGGCGATGTGGTCGGCGCGAAGTTTCGCGTAGGTTTTGGCGGCGGCGGCTTCCAGGCGCTTGCGGCAGGCGGCAGCCATTACTTCGGCAGGCAAGTCCGGCATCGCATCGAAGCCTCTAAAGCCGGTTCCGATGGCGATAAGCAGGGTGGCCGCGTGGGCGGATTCGACGCGCATCGCGCCGCCATCTGGACGCACGGTGCCGCCTTCCGGGATGACTCGAAGCCAGCATTCGAAGCGCATCCCCTTGCCTTCCGCTCTGTCGTAACGGATAGGGTCAGCCGAACGGAAATAGTTGGGATCTACGTGCGAGGGGGCTTTCCCGCTGAGGCGGAGCGTTCCCGCGGCGAGAGTTTCGGTGGTGAAGTAGAGCGGGCTATCGAGATCGGCGGTGAGGTTCAGCGTGCTGGGTTGCGACGAGGTGAGGCGGATGGCGATGACCTGGTCGGGAGCTGAGGAGAAGACTTCGCGTGTAAAGAAATGGCCGGACGCTTTGTACGCGACATGGGCGATGGCGGTGTCGAGATCGAGATCGCGGGAGCAATCAGTAAAGGAGTCGGCGTTCTGAAACGTAAGAGTCAGGTTGGCGGCCGGCTGGTAGGACTGGTTAAACGGCCCTTGCATCTTCCTGCATACAGCATCGGCTTCGTTGTATTTTGCTTCGTCCATGACGAGGCGTCGAACGATCGGGAGATATTGTTTGGCTTCCGGGTTATCCCAAGGCGTGGGAGAACCGGACCACAGAGTATCTTCGTTGAGCGGAAGGCGATCGGCAGGCACACCGCCGAAGACCATGGCACCCAAACGCCCATTACCGACCGGGAGAGCATCGGTCCAGATCGCGGCGGGTTCACGGTACCAGAGCTTAAGATCGCCGGACGATACGTCGCCAGAAGTTTCAGCGGCGCTTAGCGTCAACGGGATTGCGGCAACAAACTCGCGCCGGGTCGGGTGCATTTTCAAAACTTAAAGTGCACGCCCAGCCGGAAGTACCGCTCATCAATGGTGCGGCTACTTGGATTCACTGACGTAATCTGATCATAACCGTTGAGGCTTTTAACGGAACCATCGGAGTTCAGTTGCAGATTGGAGACGTTGGCTCCGGGATTGGAGAAGTGCGGGGTGTTGCTGACATTCAACGCTTCCGCGCGAATCTGCATGCTGAGGCGTTCGCGAACTTTGAAATCGCGGAAGACGCTGAGATCGACGTTGGTGACGCCGGGACCGCGAATGGAATTGAAGCCGGCAGTTCCGAACGCAGCGGTGGTGACGGGGGCGTATGCAAGAGGGTCGAACCAGGGACCGGTGCTGCCCACGCCGCCGAGCGTGACTACCTTTTGTTTGATCTGGTTTGCGCGCTGCGAATTGCCGGGCGCGTTGAGCGAAGTACCCGAGGAGGACACGGTGAAGGGCGAGCCCGAATAGTGAGTGAAGATGGCGTTGATCTGCCATCCGCCGACCAATGCGGGAACGATGCCGCTGTTGTTGAACAGCATTTTACCTCTCCCGAACGGTAGTTCGTAAAGGCTGCTGATTCGGAGATTGTCGGGACGGTCGGCGCTGGCGAGGGACCGGTTGAGGTGGGTGTATTGCGGTATGGGAATGGCGGGACCGCCGTCGCCGGAATCGTCGCAGCAGGTATAAACCCACTTCTCGCGCGTGTAGGCTAGCTGAAATTGCAGGCCGTGAGAGAAGCGGTGTTCAAGCGATGCTTGAAAGGAGTTGTAGTGTTGGGTTTCGAAGGGCAGAACCACGATCTCAGACCCGGTAGTTCCGTTGAAGCGGAAGTACGGCTGGCTGGCCGCGCCGCCGCCGATCTGGCCGTAATTCACGTTGTAACGGGTGTGCTGGTGGATGGTCAAAGTTCCGACATAGCCCGCTTGCGCTACCCAGCCTTTACCGAGTTCTTTCTGTACGGTGAAGTTCATGGATTCGGTATAGCCGCGGATGAATTTCTTCGGCAGGGTGGTGAAGGTCGCCCCGGTAGGAAGCGGAATGACTCCCTTGCTGATATCGGGGGGCGAAAGCACAGGGATGCCGGCAGACAAGGAGGTTGCGGCGCTGTAGGCATTCAGGCCGGTTCCGTTGTAGCTCAAGGTGTTGGGATAGTTGCCGATACCATCGCGTGCCATGTTGATCTGTTCAGGATCGAGCGAGTAACCGGCGCGAACTACCAGCTTCTCGGTGGGCCGGTAGGCAAAGCCGATGCGCGGAGAGAAGAGTGTCCTCTGGACACTGATGCCGCAATCCTTCGGAGTGCCGCCCACTCCGCAGATCAAATATGTGTTGGTGGCGAGATCGAAGCGTTCGATGCCGCGGCTGGCGCGAGTTGGCACGGGGTAGTATTCCCAACCCGTTCCGTAAGATACGGTCAGCTTGCGGTTAACCTGCCACTGATCGCGGACATAAAAGCTGTACTGCCATGTGCGGAGCGTGATGGTGGGCGCAAGCAAGGCACTGTTGGCATCTGAACTGGGGAGGCCGAGAAGGAAATCGGCATAGCTATTGAATTGATTCGAGGAGGGGCCTCCGTTCAGGGACGTAATACCGCCGGAGAACCCGAACGCGGTGGGACTGACTTCGAAGTGATTCATGTGCTGCTGGCTGACATCGACTCCGGAGCGAATGTTGTGCGTCCCCAGAACTTTACTGGCGTTGGCGGTGTATTGAAAGACGGGGTCGTTGTATTCAAGCGGCGGGTACGAGTAACCGTAACCGGAGTAATTCGAAATGTTGAATTGAGGGAGGCCGCCGGCGTGGGGCAAAGTGCCGAGATTGGTGCCGGGGATGCCGAGCACGTCCGAGCCGTATTTCTGATCCGTGAGAGGGGGCGAGAGCAGTTGGTGGAGGCGCGTGATGCCAAAGATGCCATCCACGACGAAGGTGGGGCTTACGACGTAGTTGGCCTGGATGGAATCGCTGGTAGCGTTGCCATTCTGGATGTGATTGTTGCTCCCACCGAGGGTGTTGCCGAACACGGTGGCGGTAATGTCGTTGTATGGTTGCCAGCCGAGGTGCCCGGCAAATTTGAGTTTCGAAGTGGCGTTGTAATCGATTTTGGCGTCGATCTTCTGGAGGTTGTAGGAATTGGGCGTATTGACGAAATAGTTGCTGGAGAGGGCGTTCGGAACATTGGGTTGCGGCACGAGAGCTACAAGTTTGGCGGAGATGGGACTGATGCGGCTTGTGGGAATCATGTTGCCCGGGAACTGGGTTCGGCCGGTGCCATCGGGACTGCCGGTAGCGGGATCGTAGATGGGTGTAGGCGAGGCAGAGAGATTGCCAGTGCGGATGGCATCCGTGGGTACGGTGGCGAAGGTAGGATTGCTGCCGGTGCGGAGAAAAGCGCCCTCATAGCTTCCGAAGAAAAACAGCTTGTTCCTGAAGATAGGGCCGCCAACGGTGCCGCCGGTATCGTTGTCAACCAGTTTCGGTAAGCGCTGATTGGCGGGTTGGAAGAACGGCCTTGCCTTCAGACCGCTGGTTTCGTTGTATTCGAAAAAGGTGCCGTGAAATTGGTTTGTACCGCTTTTCATCTGGACGTTGATGGAAGCGCCGTTGGTCATACCCTGCTCGGCATCGGCACTGCCCGTTACGACACTGACGGTTTGGATGGCGTCGATCGAGGGCACGGAAGAAGTAAAGAACTGCACCCAGGGATTGGTGACGCTCACGCCATCGACACGCACGCCGGTGCCACTGCGGCTGGTGCCATTAGCGGTGAGTTGCATGGAGCGTCCGGGATTGTTGGTCCCCCCGGTGCTAGCTACAGGCGGAGAGAAGCCCGGTATGAGGGCGAGAACGCCTTGATAAGTGCGGGTGGGCTGTGGAAGGTCTTCGATGGATTGGGTGGTGAACTCGGCGTGGACGTCGGCGCGATCGGTTTGGAGTACGGCGGCGTCCGCGGTAATGAGGACCTCCTGGGTCTGAGATCCGACTTCTAATGTCGCATCGACGCGCACGACGGTATTCAAGCGGACCAGATTGTTTTGCGTGACGTAGGTGCGGAAACCGGGTTTGGAAATGACGACGGTGTATGTACCGGCGACGACGGTCGCGAGCGTGTAGCCCCCCGCTTCGTTAGTAGTGGCTTCGCGGATTTCGTTCGTCTCGGCTTGAGTGACTTTGACGGCGGCGCCAGGAACAGGCGCGGCGCTAGAATCCGTGACGCTGCCGACTATGGACCCGTAAAGGACTTGCGCGCGGAGTGTGGCGGGCAGAAATTGGAGGAGCGCGGCAGTATAGATCAGAAACGAAAACAGTTGACGGAATGCGAATGTGTTGTTCGTGTGCATGGAACTACCTCTCGAAAACGCTCCTTTTCCAAAAGGATCAACGTTAACGCTTAGTGAAAGTAAATATCACGAATGTGCCTGGCGAGCAAGTGGCAGTCACTTGATGTGTCGTTAGTAGGTGATTGTCCGGTTGATCACACGCGGTTGACATATCGCTATAACGGTCGGGGTTTCCGGTTGACGGATGTATACGGGGACGTAGCGAAAAAGATATTGACTTAGGAAAAGAAAACGCCCGCTGCGGTAATTCCTCGTACTGTGGCAGAGTGCTGGCGATCACGTGGGCATACATGTCCCGCGGCAGTAGCGAGCGGACTGTGCTTTAAGATGGACGCCTGCGCAAAAAATGAGATCACCAA
>JAYTGM010000414.1:0-4051 GCA_043733425.1 Terriglobia bacterium | reverse complement strand
CATCGAATCGGCAACCGATGGCGAAACTGGCGAAGCGCGCGCTACCGCCGGAGTATTCGATCTGATTCTGCTCGACATCATGCTACCGAAGAAGAATGGCTTCGATGTATGTGTCGCAATCCGGACTAAGGGAATTCTCACGCCTATCCTGATTCTCACGGCGCGCGGCCAAACTATGGATAAGGTCACTGGCCTAAAAATGGGTGCTGATGATTACCTGACCAAGCCATTCGAAATGGTGGAACTCCTGGCACGTATCGAAGCCCTGCTACGCCGCAACCAGGAGCCCACCGCACCTCTGCCCGCGCATTTCAACTTTGGTTCCATCACTCTCGACGTCCGCAGCACCGAAGTCACCAGAAACGGCGAGGTGGTCCCGCTGTCCGCCCGTGAATTCCAACTGCTGAAGTATTTCGTCGAACGCCCCGGCGCAACGCTCTCACGCGAAGAATTGCTCAACCAGGTGTGGGGCTACCGCAGCGTGCAATCTACCCGCACCGTGGATGTTCACGTAGCGTGGCTGCGGCAAAAGCTGGAAGAGGACGTGAAGCGCCCGTTGCTGATCACCACAGTACACGGGCTGGGCTATAAATGGTCCGCGTAAAGTTTACTTCCATTTAACAGCCTGCGTGTAGCCATAAGCGGCGCGATGCGTCTGTAATGGTGAAGGAGTTACACACACAAAATGAAAAGATCTCTCTTGAGCATTCTCGCCATTGGCACGCTGGCCATTGGGATGATGGCCGCACAAGGCCCGCAGCGCGGTTTCGGTGGGAATCCGCCTGACCCCGCAACCATGATCGCCGATCAAGTGGCACACCTCACTGACCGGCTCACCCTGACCGCTGCGCAGCAGGCTCAGGCCACCGCCATTTTCACCAGCGCGGCGACGGCCGAAACACCGCTTCGCACCAACGACCAGACGGCCCACACCGCGCTCGCCACAGCCATCCAAAAGGGCGACACAGTGTCCATTGACAACCTCTCGTCGCAACTGGGTTCGCTATCCGGCCAGGAAATCAATATCCAGAGCAAAGCGCAAGCCGCGTTCTATAAAATCCTCACCGCCGACCAGCAAAGCAAGTACAAACCTGGGCGTGGATTCGGCGGTCCTGGTGGAATGCGCCGTGGTCCCGCGGGCGAACGTTTCGGAGGACCCCGCCAGTAGGCTGGCACACAAGTAGAGCCGACAGGGAACGTCTTTAGGTGTTCCTTGTCGGTCTTTGTATGAAGAGTGTTTTCAATAAGTACGGCTTGTGGGGAGGTAAACGCGAAAGGTGCAACCCGGCTACCTCTTCGGACCGAATGACGCGATGATGCCTAGCGCGAATGTGCTTTGATTTTTTGCCACCATAGCTTGCGCTCCCCTGTCAAAATACGGATGGTCGGCATGATCTCGCCGATATTCCAATCTGGCGATTAGCCCATTGCGAATCTTCATCTCGCCTGTCAGCGTCACTTCTTCAATGCTCTGGGCGACCCCGGTGGTGAAACCATCCATGTCGTCGTAGTACTCAAAGCGTGGAGCGAAGGCGAACCGATCATTGATCTGATATTTTCCGCCGACGGCAATGCCTGCCCAGTTCTGCCGGGATGCCCGCGGCTGCTTATCCGTCCCGTAATCGAAGTTCAAATTCACGGAGGCTTTCGAATTCGGGTTGACGGTCAACACGGAATCATAAACCTGGCGGTATGCGTGAACGCTGCCTTCCTGCTGCGGTCCGGTGTAGAACACGTTTGCCCAGGTGGCCTTCTTGAAGGTAAAATTGCCCACTAGTCCAACAGTCTGAAACTTGTTGTTGGTGCCCAGGCTGTTCCAGCCGTTCACTATTTGAACGCCGGCGGTCAACGCCTTGTTGACGGGCAATGTCGCCCGCGCGCCAAAGTGATAGTAAGGAACCGCAAACACGAAGAGGAGGGACCGGGAGTAATTCCAATTCGGACCCGCTTCGATAACCTCCGCGCCGGCGCTTGTGACGAACTTACCGAAGTCAAGTTGCAGACCATGGGCCTTTTTCGGACGAAACTCTAGAAACAGCTGTTCTACATACTTGAAGTTCGAAGGTCCGTCATCAAAGGCGCTGATGATATCAAGCGTGCGTCCGACGCCCACATCCGCGCGGAAGCCGAAGACGCCGGAGGCTTTCTCTAAACTGATCTTTGCCAGACTCAGATGGGCCTGATTGGCCTTGTCATCGAAGTTATAAAGCTGGTTGTAACCGGAGCTGGGGTGATTAAGATTTATATCACCGTAGACATCGCCGTACAGATAAATGTCAATACCGTCCTGAGTCCACTTGGAAGGAGCAGGCGCGGGTGCGGTGGCGGGAGTTTCGGGAGCGGGCGGCGCGGCAGCCACTTGAGAGAGCGCCTGGGTCGCAAACGATGCGCAAAAGAGCAAAACAAAACAAGGTTTCACATAACTGAAGGTAAAGGAGCGCTCTGTGGAAAGACAAATTCAAGTTTTAGATTGGCGACATACATCAAGCGTCAGCCAATACTTAGAAAATCTTAAGCGGGAGATAGGTGTGGGGACAGCTACCTCCCGCCGCTTGTTACCTAAGCAAGGCTGGGGATGTAGCTGAGCTTCCTGGCGTTCCTGGCCTCCGTTATAAAACGGATTCGGCACGGATTAATGTAGCGTGCTGCCTAGCGCCAGCATTAGTCAAGAGAGACTTTTATGCCGGGAGGTAGACGCGAAAGGTGCTTCCCTGCCCTTCTTCGCTGTCTACCGTAAGCCGGCCGCCGTGTTCGTCGATTATTTTCTGAACGATGGGCAGACCCAGCCCAACACCGGTGGGTTTCGTAGTGAAGAAAGGATTGAAGATGGTCTCAAGATTCTTGCGTTCGATACCAGAGCCGCGGTCGATGACTGAGACTTCCGCTACATCGGGGAGGCGCTTCGATTTTACGATGACGGTGCCGCCTTCGGGGCTGGCTTGGGCAGCGTTAAGAATCAGGTTGTAGAAGACCTGCTGCATGAGGTTTGGATCGAGAGCGAGGGTGGGCAGGTCTGGTGAATAATTACGGTATATCGAGACACGATTGGTTTCGCGCTCAACGGCCGTGATGGCGCGATCGATGATTTGGCCGAGGTCAGCAGGTTCGCGCTGGGGGGTGAGGGGGCGGGCGAAATCGAGGAAGCGGGTGACCAGCGCGTTGGTGCGGTCGACTTCCGTGGAAATGAAGCCGGCCATTTCCTGAGCTAGCGGATTATCGGCCGGCATGTGCTTGGTGAGCATTTCCGCGGACGCCTTAATGGTTCCGAGAGGGTTGCGGATCTCATGAGCGAGTCCAGCGGAGAGTTGACCCAAAGCGGCGAGGCGGTCGGACCGGCGCATGGCCGCTTCTGCTTCACTGAGGTGCTGATTGGCTTCGGCAAGCTGCACGGCAACGGCGCGGTACTTCGCATTTTGTTCGCGAAGTGCGCGGGCAAGCGCATTGACCAAGTTACCCGCGACGGCGAGGAACAGCAGGCGGAGCGCAATCACGCGGACCTGATCGGGCTCGATTTGAAATTGATTCCAATCAATAAAAAACAGGAACGAGAGATAGGCCCCGCACGCCAGGAGGCTGAATAGCAGTGTGGGCAGCACGTCTAGGGAGGTGGCTGCCGTAACGATGGGGAGCAGCAGCATGAGGTAGTAACTGGACGCAACGCCGCCGGTGTAACCGATAAGAAGGTAGGCAACGCTGAGCTTGAGCATGATCCAAAGCACACGCCCCTGCAGAGTTTCCACCCAAGGAAGTTTCGATTCGGCGAGTTGGAGCGCTCCCAGGGTCCCGATCATCCCGATTTCCCAGACGTCGCGCGTGGGGCTGAGCGTGGCGATGGCGGAGAACAGGAAGATGAGTACGGCGTCTTGTGCGCTGAGACGGGGCACGCTGTCTTACTTTATTTGGTCCAGGTAGGTGGCGAATTTGGTGGAATCGTAATAGAACGGCTGCATCTGAGTGCGGTACTGGTCCATGATCTTCTTGTTCAGCCAGATGGCGGGCTTGTCATCAGGCCGAAGGAAGGTTTTGTATTGAGTGGTCTTGGTTTGGACGT
>JAYTGM010000413.1:0-4067 GCA_043733425.1 Terriglobia bacterium | reverse complement strand
CGGTGCGGCTTTCATAGCTGGCGAGGAACTTGGGGTAGTGAAAAGTCGCGAGCATGGTGTCGGGCGTCTGGACGTTGTCCTCGACATAATACTTGTCGCCCAAGGCTACGATGCTGGTGGGCATCACTTCGTCGAAACACTGATGCAGCGGGTCAATGAGATGCACGCCCCAATCCGTCATGGCACCGCCGGCATAATCCCAGAAGTATCGGAAGGTGGGGAAGGTGGCGGATTTCACTCCCCAGCGATTCAAGTTGAAGGGGACTTTGGGAGCAGGGCCAAGCCACATGTCCCAATCGAGGCCGGCGGGGATTTCGCCTCCATCGGGGGGATTGCCGTAACCGGCTTTCTTGGTCATGCCGCTTTGGAACGCGTGGCAGAAGGTAACGTCGCCGAGTACGCCGGAGTGCGCCAGTTCGGAAGCTTTCAAAAAGTAGCCGCCGGAGCGCTGCATGGTGCCGGCTTGCACAATGCGCTTGTACTTGCGGGCGGCTTGCACCATTTTCTGGCCTTCTTCAATATAGACGCTGGCGGGCTTTTCGACGTAGACGTCTTTGCCGGCCTTGCAGGCTTCGACGGTCATGTAGGCATGCCAGTGATCTGGCGTGGAGACGCAGACGGCATCGAGCGATTTATCGGCGATGATGTCGCGGAAATCTTTGACGAGCTTTGGTTCGAAGCCGCCGCGCCGGGCTGAAGCTTGGGCCCGTTCGAGATGCGGCTGGTAGATGTCGCAGAGAGCCGCGGGTTGGATCTCAGGGATTTTCATGGAGTAACTGAGATTGCCGGAACCCATGGCACCAAGGCCGATGAAGCCGACGGCGACACGGTCGTTAGCACCTTTGACGTTGCCGGTGAAGAGGGAGGTGGTGAATGTTGCTGCGGCGCTAGCTAGGATTTCTCTGCGAGTGGGCATAGGCGGATTATATGTGAAGGCAGCGGAGAAGGGCTTGTGCGACTTCTTTCCCGCGTTCGCCAACTTCTCCGATTGGCCCTACGCAGGCCGGGCACCCGGTTTCACAAGAGCATTGAGCGATCAAGCGCGTGGTGCGGCCGATCAGATCCGCATGCATACGGTAGAGCGGGGCGCTTTGGCCGATGCCGCCGGGGTAGCTGTCGTAGAGGTGGATTGTGGTTGCGGTTGAGTTAAGGCCTAAGTCTCTGGGGTCGCACATGAGCAGGAGAGATGCGACTGTGCGTAAAGCGTTAGACAGGCCGGTGATTCCATTTTGGCGTTCTACCGGCGTGTAGGGGAGAGTGGCTAGCGCTTCCGGATTGAACTCCAGCCAGTAGGACGTGGTGTGCATTTCCTGTTCCGGCATGCTGAGCTTTCCGGCACCTACGTTTTCGAGCGTATAAAACTTGATCTTCTTGAAGCCTACAATCTGGCGGTTGACTCTTACGTCGCCGTGGGCGTGTTGGGCTTGGGATTCGAAGGTGCGGAGGATGGCGACCTGGGTGTAATCGATTGCGTCTGTGTAGTAATCGCAATCGACGCGTTTGACATAGGCTTTGCGCTCTTTGTAATCGAAGTGCTCCACGTGGAATTGTTTGGCTTCGTGAAGATAAATTGCTTTTTCGTGAAGCGTGGTGAGGGCGGTGGTGAAGCTGACGTCGGCAATTACTTTGGCTTCGCCGGTGATGTCGATGACGACAAAGTTGTCGCTTGAGACGGCGCGGAGCGAGACGGTGTCGGCGGGGTAGGTGTCGCTGGTCCAGTGCCAGGTATCGCCGGAGTTGTGGAGGAAGCCGGATTCGGAGAGGAAGCGGCAGAGGTCAGTCGAATCATGCGTGCCGAAGAGTTCGCCGGTTTTGAGGGGCAGTTCGAAGGCCGCGCACTTGAGGTGATTGAGCAGGATCTCGAGATTATCGGCGTTCACCTGCGCGTGTTCGGGCGAGGCGGCGAAGAAGTATTCGGGATGCTCAATGATGTACTGATCGAGCGGCGCGCTGGAGGCGACGAGCACTGCGGCGGAAGGAGCCTGGCGTCTGCCGGCACGGCCCGCGCGCTGCCACGTGCTGGCGATGGTTCCCGGGTATCCGGCCATCACTACCGCATCGAGAGAACCGATATCGATACCGAGTTCGAGAGCGTTGGTGGCGACTACGGCGCGGATTTCTCCGGCCCGCAGACTCTGTTCAATCTGGCGGCGTTCACGCGGGAGGTAACCGCCGCGATAGCCGCGCACGGATTCAGTGGGGATGTTGCCGTTATCGCAAGCGTCTTTGAGGTAAGTGATCAAGACTTCAGTGGCCAGGCGGTTGTTGGCGAAGATGAGCGTCTGCTGGTGGCGCGTGATGAACTCAAGCGCGATGCGGCGGGTTTCGTTGATGTAGCTGCGGCGGATGCCGAGCTGGCGATTGACGACCGGCGGATTGTAAAAGATGAAGAACTTTTCGCCGGCCGGTGCGCCGCTGCGATCGTGAACCTGGCAGGCGCGGCCTGTTAGAGCAAGGGCCAGTTCTCGCGGGTTCGCAATGGTGGCAGAGCAACAGATGAAGACGGGTTTGGAGCCGTAGAAATCGCACAGGCGGCGGAGACGGCGAAGAACATTCGCCATGTGGCTGCCGTACACACCGCGGTAATAATGCAACTCATCGATGACGATGTAGCGGAGGTTTTCAAAGAGCTTGGCCCACTTGGTGTGATGCGGGAGGATGCCGGAGTGCAGCATATCGGGATTGGTGAAGACGACGTTGGCGCGCTGGCGGATGGCACGGCGGGCGTCCTGCGGGGTATCGCCATCGTAAGTGAAGGCGCGGATCTGCGAGCCCATGGATTCCACCAGCGATTGAAATTCATGGAGCTGGTCTTCGGCGAGGGCTTTGGTGGGGAAGAGGTAAAGGGCGCGTGCCCCTTCATCGGCGAGAAGGGCGTTGAGGACGGGGAGGTTGTAGCAGAGCGTCTTGCCGCTGGCCGTGGGGGTGACCATGACCAGGTCCTGCTCGTTTTCGACGGCGTGGAAGGCTTCGGCCTGATGGCTATAGAGTTGCGTGATGCCACGCTTCGACAGCACTTCGGTGAGAGCGGGCGAGAGAGATTTGGGAAGGGGCGCGAAGGTTCCTTGGGTGGCGGGCTGGTGGTGAATCGCGCGGACTGGGGAATCTTGAAGTTTGGAGAGGGTTTCGAAGCGGTCGATTACGGCTTTCAGATGGGGGCTGATGGCGCGATCGAGCCGCGTTGTCATTTCCGGAGTGAAATCGGGTTCGGGGAAAAGGGAGGGCTGCGAGGATGCTGGGGTGAGGGACATGGTTTCGCCTTTTGTTTGCCTAGTTTAGCGCGAGAACCATCCCGGCCATGGCAGGGACCACAATCCTTACGGGCGGACGAATTTGTAGCGTTCTATGGTGGCGGTGACTTGATACGGCATTTCGGAATTGCAATCGGCGGAATCTTCGATGCGGAGAACTCTGCCGAAGCAGTGAATTTGCACGGGGATAGCACCATCGGCGAGAGTGATGGAGAATTCGATCTTGCCCCCGATTTTCACCTCTTTCGCTGAAGGGAAACAGACGCCCCCGCTACTGATGTTGGAAGTTTTGGTAACGCGGGCCACGCGCTTGCCGCCGACTACCGAAATCTGGACGGGGAGATTTATAGGAAAGCGCTTTGCTTTTCTTTTTTCGACCGATTTTTCCGCCATGGTTTCTTATTATCGGGCTAGGCTGCGCTTTTTTCCAACTCTTCTACTTGTTTCAGCTGATAGATTTTGCAGCCTTTTTCCTCTTTCATCTGGTAAGTGATCCGAACGGCGATCTGGCAGGCCCGGCGGCTGCTCCAGATGGTGGAATCCTTCTGGATGATGGGTTGTGGAGTTTGGTCGGTCATCGGTTCTACGCTCATGGTGCGGGTCTGAATCGGGGATTTCCGGCCGATTTTCGCTAAGTTGTTGGTTCTGCGCGGTAAATTCCGTTTCTATTTTTGTCACCGGCTGTTCGGGTTCGGGGGAAAGTAAAGTTTCCGAAACGAACCCAATTTCCGGGGAAGGGGAATAATCTGGGGCATCTATTTCTTCAAACTCGAGGGATTGGTGGGGGATATCTCCGGCCAGGATTGCGGCGCGGCG
>JAYTGM010000412.1:0-4068 GCA_043733425.1 Terriglobia bacterium | reverse complement strand
TCAAAGCCTGCGCGATCCGCGCGTAATCGTAGCCACCCCATCCGGGCCGCTGCCCGCCGCCGATGTTGACGTAAGCGTGTGGGTCAACCGATTCGATCGCGCGCCGGCCCATGGCCAATGCGTCGGCGAACGTTACATCCATCCATTCCTTGAAGTCAGCCCAGGCCGCGAAATTATCATCTTTCCGCGCCATCGCTTCATGCGTGGTCGGCGGCGTTACCAAGTCCCACGTCGCGAAAGAAGAACCCCATTCCCGGTTCAGTTCCGTAAGAGTGGAATAGCGCTCCGCAAGCCACCGCCGCATGGGAACTAACGATTCATCGGAGAAATCGAAATCCCAAAACGCCGCCAGGTCGGCAATCCCGCTCTCGTCCGCAAGGCTATAGAAGAATGGGCGGTACGGCGCGTTCCGTTTCGCGGAATCGATCAAACGCTCCTGAATTCGCGCACGCCAGACGGGGTCCCAAAAGCTTGGGTACCGTTTGAACGCGTCCTTGCTGTTCGGGTCAGCGCGATACAAAGCTTTCGCTTGTAGGAAAGACCAATGCTGGATGCGGTCCGGACGGTAGCGGTGATATTCGGAGTAGTAATCCGTTCCCATATTTTCCACATACCAACGAAGATCGTTTTCGATCATCGCATCGGGCATGACGGCGGACCTTCCGGAGAATTGGCCGCCCGTAATTCCCAGGCTCCGCAGAACCGGATACCGCTCCTTCGGATACGGTTGCCACATGATGATCTGGTAATCGTGCCATCCTTGGTCGGCTGGCATCGCCACAAAATCCAGCGCGGCATCCTCCTCCCGATTGTCCGCTTCGCCTTTTAGATTCTTGCCCTGAAGCGAGAGATGAATCTGGAGATGATTCTTCATCGCCACCGCCCGGCGGATGTCCAGAGAGAAGTGAATCTCCAGCTCATCGTGTAACTCCACGGGAATGGCGCGATCTTCCACCACACGGCCCAGCACATCCGTCCAGTGAATTTTTATCTGCCCGGACCCGGTCACGGCGGAGCTCATACGATAGTTCGCCACGGCCACGGCGTTGCGTTCCCATGCGGCAGATGGCAGTTCAATTGTCCCGGCAGTCAGGGCGCTCGCGAGACAGCATGAAATGCAGAGCATTCGAATCATTGATTATCCTTAGACTTAGATTTCGATAGATGAGTCATTGCAGACCATACTTTTTCAGAATCATTTCTGTGACATCCCGCAAGGCTGGTTTGCCAGGATTCTGCTTGCGGCTGGTGAACAGAACTCCAGGCACCTTTGCGGGATCGATGCAGTGGTCTGCCAGCCAGGAATCCTGATTCGGTTCAATCTCCTGCTCGCCCAGGCTGCCCAGCGCGGTCTGCCAGGAAGCACGGTAACCTGCCGCATAGCCAACCAGCAGATCGGGCGCGGCATTTGCATTTTGAGGTGTTGCATGCGGCTCTTCCACCACGGTGACCACTTGGGCGCCGTTCAGTGGATCGCGCCAGGCGAGAAGCTGTGCCTGCAGGGTTGCGATCAGGGCGTGAGCTTGTTCACCAGGCCTGACGGTTCCATGAGCTTCTCTGCCCGATCGATTCAGGTAGAGTCCATTCAGGCCCATTCCATAGGCCTCGGTGGCGGACCAGTCAGCGTCGTCCAGCGATCCGCCGTTCATACCCGCTACCGTGAGAAAACCGCGGTTTCGAAGCCAGGTGTTTAAGTGCACGGCGCGATCGAACGCGGCGAATCCATGATCGGACATGACGATGAGTTCCGCATCCGGAACAGCGGCGCGTGTTTCGCCGATAGCCCGGTCAACGTCTTGATAAACCTTCAACAACTCATCGTCGTAGCGCCCCCAAAGCATGTGGGAATTTTGATCCACTGACGAAAAGTAAAAGAAGAGGAACCCTCCATCCAAGTGACGCAGCGCGTACTGGAGTTCGCGGTGCTCTTCCTCAAACACGTGCCTGCTCTGCGCCTGAAATTCATTGCGATTCAGGACACCGTGGCGGAATGCGGCTGTATCCTCTGGAATTCCCAAAGTGGAAAAGCGGCCAATCTCATCTGCAAGGGCGCCGCTGAACTTGGGAGGAAAACTGAGGGGCAAAGCAGGAGCAACCGGGTCTGCATTTACCGGCGAAGTATAGATGGCTAAGCGCGGATGCAATTTCTTCACATAGACCCGCACCATGCCACGCAGTATTGAAAGATGCGGAATCAATGAAAGATGCGGTATCAGTGTAAATTCAAGCGGCAACCAACCGGACCACTCACCTTCACGCAAAATGGTCAAGGTGCCGCCGTTAGCGATTCGCGCCACTGCCTGGTCAGGGTCAATGTCCAACGTAAGATTCGCGGAGAGCTGGGCGTGATCTTTTCTGAGACTATTGACCGGGCCAGGGACAGGCAATACGGCCCGGCCATCAATCACCCGGATTTTGAGTATGTTGCCGCCGGTAACTTCGCGGGAATATTCAGAAGGGTCGTCTGTAAAGTAGTTGAATGTGCCCAGCGTTCCGTTCAGATCGGGCACGCCCATTCCGGCCAGTGCCTTGCCTGCCGCAACGGGCGGATAGTTGGTTGGCATGCGGATTATTGAGACGGGAACCCCATGATCGGCAAGCCGTTTCCAGAACGGAAGGCCCTGACGCAAAGAAATAATCCGCGGCGATGAAAGTGGCAGCAGGTAAGGCCCCACCGGAAGCGAGATGCTTGCATCCTCCGTTCGCGCAAACGATGAGAACGGCTTGAGCGTGGCTGGATCACGATGTACGAAATCGAAGACGCCATGCTCTGCCGGCGCCTTCCCGGTAATGAACGTGGACCAGGCGACTGGACTTTGAGGCGGCATGGTGGTCGCCAGGCGATTGAAGCCGCCCTCAGACCGGAGCTTCCGCAGATTCGGCAACTCATCCCAATGCCGTTCAATAAAACCAGGGTCCATACCGTCCACCCCCAGGACGATCAGTTTCGGAAAGCGCTTGTCATTATTGCCGTCACGATTGCCCACCCGGCAACCCACGGTAAGAGCCACGATCAACACAAGCGAAGCCGGGTGCAAGGTTATTGCGACGGCCCGCCCAGATAGCCGAGACTACGCATTTGCTGCAACGTTTGGGAGTCCAGCTTCGACGTACCGGAATGCCCGATAACCGCACGAATCTTATCCTGCGCTTCGATCCATTGCCGAAGCGCCAACATCTTCGCCTCCACCTCGCGGGGATATCGATCCGCAACATCGCGAGACTCCACCCTGTCAGAGGAACGGTCGTAAAGTTCCACTCGTTTTACGTCTTTTCCTGCCGCATGATTACGGAAAATGAACTTCCATTTCGAATCGATAAGGGCGAAACTATCCGTGCTGTTTTCCGGCACCAGCCCTTCCGGTTTTGGGGCGGCAAAGCGTGAAGCAACCACTAGTCCGCGCCGTTCAAATTTCTGCCCCTGGGCCAGCGGAAGAACACTCTGACCTTGCATAACCGGTGGCGCGGGCAGCCGCAAGACATCGAGAATCGTTGGCATCACATCAATCAATTGCACCGGCTCTGTGACACGGCGCGCCGTCTTAAACAAGGCGGGATTCCAGAGCAGGAACAGGCAGTGTGTCAGTTCCTGATAAACCGATTGCCCGTGCCCTGTCCACCCGTGCTCCCAGAACTCTTCCCCATGGTCAGAGACCACCACGATGAGCGTGTTTTCCAGAACGCCCAGTTGCCTGAGCTTGTCCACCAACTGCTCCAGGCTTCTATCGTTATGCAGGATCTCTTCGTCATACCGGTCCACAGCCTGGGCGATAAACCGGTCCGGATCGATCCCTGCTTTGGAAACGATGGCCCGGCTGACCACGGCGGCACCTCCGTATTGATGATCGCCGCGAAGGCTTTGATAGTTGCGGCGAAAGGCAACGGTCTCGGATGGCTTCGCAAACGTTCGGTCGAAAGGGGCCGGCGGGTCGTACGGAGCATGGGGATCGGTCGCGTGCGCGTAAAGCAGGAAGGGCTCTTTATGGTGGCGGTCCAGCCACGGGAACACGATTCGGTTGAGCGCTTCTGAATCCGTCTCGCGTTCGGCGGGCTGGTGCTCGCGCGCGA
>JAYTGM010000411.1:0-4084 GCA_043733425.1 Terriglobia bacterium | reverse complement strand
GCGGAGCCAAATGAATGGGGCACACCCGTTTTGGATATCCACTACCACCCTGGTGGCGACGCTGGCCAGGAGATTCGGCATGCCGATGGTTCCGGTGTCACACGCGCGGTTCTCTTGCCTGGTACCGGCGGAGAGGAACGCGCGAAAGACGATGTTCACAGTCACCCGGATCGCTTTGTCCGTTTTGCCAACTTCGATGTACGTGAACCCGATTCGGAAAAGCTGTTTCGCGCCAGCGTCCAGAGTGGTGCCATTGGGTTCGGTGAGTTAAAGTACCCGGTCGCTTGCGATGGGCCGGAGATGCTGCGGGTTTATGCGTTAGCGGCAGAACTGCGTGTTCCCGTGCTGCTTCATTTCCAGGAAAATCAAGGCCACTGGAATAGCGGCATCGCACGCCTACCCGCACTTGTAAAAACGAACCCAAAAACAACGTTCATCGCGCACGCAAACTCATGGTGGGCGCACGCCAGCGCCGAGGTCGACGACTCGATTGATTATCCCAAAGGCAAGATTGTCTCAGGCGGAATCTCTGACCATCTGCTGACTGAGTACCCGAATATCTATGGCGATTTATCAGCCAACTCCGGCCGTAATTTTCTGCAGCGAGACCCGGAGTTCTCCGCCAAGTTCGTGGAACGGCACCGCGCCAAGCTGATGTTCGGCAGCGATTGCGGCTGTAAAGACGGCCACGGCCTGGGGCAGCGCCAGGGGCCGCTCGGCAACCTGTGCACGGGGCGAGAAACGCTCACCACTCTCAAGAAACTCTGCTCGCCTTCGCTCTTCAAGCAGGTGACCTGGGACAACGCGATGAAGCTGTATAAGCTCAGCTAGCGGCAAGCTTTCCTGAAGTAAGGAACGCCATCCCGCACAGCCGCTTCCACCACCTCATCGCCAATTTGTAGGCGCTCACCCTCCACGCGCCCGGTCACGCGAGTGTTGTCCTCGCGCGTAACAATGACGACTTGGTAAGGCGCGTCGTCCGCAAACGCGGGCGGGGCCAAGTGAACCACGGTTTCTGTGTAAACAATCATGCGCGAATGCCTTCAGCATATCCCGGTTGGCTTCCCGGCCTTAACCCGCTTGTAATCGAATTGAAACAGATGTATGTTTGCACTCACAGGAAGGGCATCATGTTTGCAGCAGTGTTGCTGTCGGTTCTCTGCCAGCAGCCGTTCGATAGGACGCGTTCCACGGAAGCTGCACAAATGATGATGAGCGCCTAAAGCGCCGTGCAAACTGCCAGCAAACTCCAAGGCGTTCGAGCCAAGCGTGAATTTGCTGAACGATTCAACCATCTGGTAAGCGCTCATGGTGAAGTCTGGCCGGTAAAACAGGCGGCCAAGCTGGATTCGGCAATGCGCCAACTGTATACGGCACCAGGGTGGCGGGCCGGTAACTAGCCCGCTGGCAGCTTGTTCACCGCATCCATGCAAAGCGCTGCCGCGTGTTTCGACGCTGAGGAAAGCCCGCCTACAGCGCTCTCAATTTCGCCAGCGGTGATGGTGCCAGTTGGCTTCAGCAGCAATAACTCGGTAAGAGCACTTCCCGCTGCGATAGAGGCGGTACACCCGCGTACTTTGTAACGCACATCCACCACCTGCCCGTTTTCAAACAGCACTGATAAAAGTAGCTCGTCCCCGCACACCGGATTCGAGACAGAGACTGTGACGGCAGGAGGCGGCAGTTCACCCACGTTACGCGGATTCTGAAAGTGATCGATCAGCAATGGGCTGAGCATGTTCCAATTGTCTATGCAAACCGTGGTTGCGGGGTTGATCCAGCAGCGTGGCAAGCTGCTAATCGCGCAGCGTTCCCCATCCGGCATGCATCCGCTTGAGTGGGAGTTTCCCGGTGGCAAGGTGGAACCCGCGGAATCCGCTGAGTTAGCACTCGCTCGCGAACTGGAAGAAGAGTTGGGAATTGCGGCTGTTATCGGACCGGAACTCACCCGCTATGAGTATGCATATCCGGGGAAGAAACCAATACTACTGATTTTCTTTTACGTGGATAGTTACCAGGGAACCGTTCAAAATCGGCTGGGCTTTGAAGCGCTGCGATGGGAGAACCCGGCTAACCTGCCTGCCTATAACTTTCTTGCCGGAGATCTACCGTTGATTCAACTTCTTCGTGAAATCCATATCGATCAGATCGAGTGAAGCCTGATTGTGAGTTTGTTGCGGCGTGACGTAATGCATGGTTTTGTCTTCAATCCAATATGCTAACGCCGAGTAAACGGAATGATCTTTATAGGCAATCAGGAAATAACGCGGAACGGGAACCGCATTCGCGTCCGCACCAGCGGCTTCGAAGTCGCGGCGCGCCGGAGATTGGAAGATATGCGTCGTTTCGACAGGAGCATCCTCCACAAATGGTGGCGCTGAGAAATTCTGATTGATCACCACCGCGGGTGCCATCACGGCTGGAGGATTATTGATAATCGTGATATTCGGTTGTTGCTGCTGCTGAGGAGCATAAGCGGACTGGTCGTAATACCCTCCGCCCACAAATACGGGATATCCGTAAACGCCAGCGGACCCTCGCCGGCCGCCTCCAACGCCATTACGAAACGGTAGCGGCTGTCCTGCCACCGTTGCGCCAAGCGAATTTGCGAAAGGAACGGGAGCCTGCGGCCGCCCCGTACCCGGATATGCCACATTGCCGTAACCGCCGGGGTTGGCGAACACCACACCGCCCGCCGCACGGCCGCCAGCTTGAGAGAAGAGCACGCCCGTTGTCAAAAGAATCGCTAACAGCACCCTCATGCTTCAACAATACACCTGTGCTCTACGCCGCGGCGAACCTACTTCTTAATTGGTGCTGCGGGACGCGGTGCCATGGGGCGGGCAGCAGGGGCATTAGCCGGGCGAGCCGCCGGTGGATTGGCAGTCAGGGTTGGCGCAACTTTATCGTAGAGAGCAATAATGTCGCGGGTAATATCGATGGTATTCGAAGCGAAGAGCACTGGCGTCTGCTGGCTGGAAATATCCATCACCATGGCATAACCGTTCTCCGTTGCAAACTTGTTCAACACGCTGATCATCTTGCCGCCCAGGTCGCCCATGATCCGTTGCTGTTCCTGCTCCAGGTCCGCATTGGCATCTTCGGAATCGCGCTTCAGCGAGGTGGTTTTCGCATCGATCTCACGCATGGTCTTCTGCTTGGCTTCTTCACTCAGCGCATTCGAACCTTTGCTCAGAGTCTGTTGCAGTTGCGTAATATCGCTCTGCTTCTTTTCGAGTTCGCTTTGCTTGGGCCCGAATTTCGTCTTCAGGTCGCCAGCAGCTTTCTGCCCGTCTTTTGTTTGAATGATGGCAGCCTGGATATCGATCACGGCAATCTTGGTGGGAACCGTTGTGGGGGTTGCCGCGGGGGTCTGAGCGAAGGCGAGCGATGCACAAACGCTGGCAAGCGGAAGCAATACGGAATTCAGTTTCATTAGGTCTCTTGTTTAGTCTTCTGGTCTCTTCTTTTGGATTTCGATACTCAGCTTATGTTAAAACGTCCGTCCGATGGTAAACCGGAACGTACCGCGCTTTTCAAAGAATGGGAAAGCTTGGCCATGCTGTCTGATTGCATTCAGGAATGAGGCGTTATTGGGGAAATAGCTGCGGTCCGCCACAATCGGAGTCTGTAAGAACTCGTTTACACGCGAAGGATTTAGTGAATAGTACACGCGGAAGGGGGCTTGAACAATTGGCAGAAGAACCTGTATCTCAAGGCCTGTCGACATACGGATATTCTGCGTGCCGGGTGCTATCTGGACTTTATTGTTAAACGCGGCTTGTGGGAAATCGCGGTTTAACTGATCGATTCGGCTGTCGTTCAACCGAAGTTGATTGGGATACAGAATCCGATTCAGCCCGAAGTCGAAAAACGGTGCCATGGTCACGGGTCCGAAGATGGGAATGCGATATTCGAAGTTTCCTACTACCTGCGTATCCCCGCCGGGCGTGATGATCTGGTAAATGGGAATATTCTGGGTCACCGCCTGTAAGACGGCGGTACCATCCGCTGCTAAGGTTTTCTGATAACGGGGATTTCCGCTGGCGTCCAGCACGGATACCGGAGCGCTACTCGGAATGAA
>JAYTGM010000410.1:0-4093 GCA_043733425.1 Terriglobia bacterium | reverse complement strand
AGTTGATTGTGACTGACGCCGTGTTCGGCAATGCGTCTCCCTTCCTGGACCAGACTGCGGTCAAAGCTAAGCTCAAGCTGGAACCGGTTCTGCAAGCGGGCCGGATTCCGATCGCAACCGGATTCAACGGTGCCACCGCCGATGGGCGCGGCACAACTTTGGGACGGGGCGGTTCCGATTTTTCGGCGAGCATACTTTCAGCCGCGCTCGATGCCGAAGAGCTCTGGATCTGGACCGATGTCGACGGCATCATGACGGCCGATCCGCGCCTAGTGCCTGACGCGCGTGTCCTTGAAGAAGTTAGCTTCAGCGAAGCTGCGGAACTGGCTTACAATGGCGCCAAAGTCTTGCATCCGCGTACGCTCTCCCCATTGGTGGAACGCCGCATTCCGGTCTGGAGCAAAAACAGTTTCGCGCCAGAAAAGCCGGGCACGCGGATTGTCCCTGAGCTTTCTGTTTCAAGCGGTGCCCGGGCGGTCACGTCCATGCGCAATGTGGCCCTGATTTCGATTGAGCCTGCCCATGCGGCTTTGAGCGGTGTTCACGTAATGGCACGCACCATGGATTGCCTCGCGCGCGCCAATGTGGAAGTGCTGACCATTTCGGCCTCCAGTTACCGGCAGAGTTTCTGCTTTCTGGTGCGCGATGAAGAGTTGGCTCATACCGTGGAGGTGCTGGAAGCAGGGCTCGCGCTGGAGTTGACGCACGGCTATGTCAGTCCCCTCACGATTGACCGCGAAGTTGGTCTGCTGGCGGTTGTCGGTGAGGGAATGCGCGGCACACAAGGTCTTGCCGGGCGCATCTTTACTGCTATTTCCCGCGAGAACGTCAACATCATGGCGATAGCGCAAGGCTCCAGCGAACTGACCATCGCGATTGTAGTTCGCCGAAGCGGCCTTGAGAAGGCGGTCCGCGCCGTTCATTTCGAATGCCACCTGTAGCGCAGGGTTAGCGCTGACCGGTACGTTATAATTGAGGATTCGTTAATCTTTAGGAGATTTCCGCTTCATGTTTGATTTATTCCGCAGCCGCGATAAGGCTGTGCGTATTTTGTTGGGAGCCATTCTGGTGATTGTGGCGTTCTCCATGGTCACGTACCTGATTCCCGGTACCGGCGGTGGCAGCACGGGTGGCCAGGACAATGTCATTGCCACGGTCGGTGACGAAAAGGTCACCACCCTTGAGGCACAGAAAGCCATTCAAGCCGTGCTGCGCGGCGGCCAGATGCCCGCGCAATACCTTTCCATCTACGTACCCCAAATTGTTCAGCAGCTGATCAGCGAACGGGCGCTGGCCTATGAAGCAAAGCGCCAGGGCATTCGCATCAGCGATGAAGACGTCAACGTGGCCATTCAGAATCAATTGCCCGCGGGCTTCTTCGCTGACGGAAAGCTGGTGAAGAAAGCTGAACTGGAAGCTGCGCTCGCGCAACAAGGTATGACCGTTGCGGATCTGAAGCAGGATATCTCGCGCCAGTTGCTGGTCTTGCGGCTGCGTAACATCGCGCTTGAGGGCACTCTGGTTTCGCCCAAGGAAGTGGAAGCCGAATATCGCAAACGCAATGAGACGGCCCGGCTGCAGTACGTTCTTATCTCGCCGGCAAAGTTCGAATCGGAAGTGAAAATCGATGACGCCCAGATGCGCCAGTTCTATGAAAAGAACAAGGCGCAGTTTCAGACTTCGGCGAAGAAGAGTATCTCGTACGTGGTGTTTGATCCCGCAGTAGTGGAAGCGTCCATCCCTATAACCGATGAAGATCTGCGCAAGGCCTATAGCGCCAATCTGGATAAGTTCCGGGTGCCGGAGCGCGCCAAAGCCCGCCATATCCTACTCATGACTAAAACCGGCGATGACGCCGTTCGCATTAAGGCGGAAGGTCTGCTGAAACAGGTGAAGAGTGGGGGAGATTTCGCCGCTATCGCTAAAGCAAATTCGCAGGACCCAGGTTCTGCTCAAAAAGGCGGCGACCTGGGTTGGGTAATGCACGGTCAGATGGTGAAGCCTTTTGAGGATGTGGTTTTCAGCCTGAAACCGAACGAAATTAGCGGTCTTGTGAAGACCGAATACGGCTATCACATTGTCCAGGTGATGGAGAAAGAGCCAGCGCATCTTCGGACATTCGACGAAGCTAAGCTCGAAATTTCGGCGGGCTATCGCAAGCAGCGCGTGAATGATGTGATGCAGAAAGCTGCCGAAAAAGCGGCAGCCGCCATGCGCAAAGATCCGTCGCATCCAGAAAAAGCCGCGGCGGAAGCTGGCCAGCCCCTGCTGCATGCGGATAACGTGGCTCCTGGTGAGCCGCTTCCCAATATCGGCGTGAGTAAAGAAGTTGACCAAGCAGTGCAGGGCTTGAATAAATTTGAGGTATCTCAGCCCATCGTTGCCGGCACTAAGATTGTCGTCGTGGAAGTGACCAGCATGGTTGCGGCGCACGCCTCTACCTTCGAAGAAGCGCAGCCGGAAGCTCGCAAGGCACTCATTTCGCAAGCCATGGAGGTCCTGCTCACACGTAAAGCGTCCGACCTTCTGGCGAAGACCAAAGAGCTGGGCGGCGATCTGGATAAGGCTGCGAAATCGATGGGCCTCGAAGTGAAGAATTCAACTGACTTCGACCGGCAAAGCGCCGTGGAAGGTGTAGGCTCCGCCTCATTGCTTCCAGATGCCTTTACAAAGCCGGTGGGCACCGTTTTCGGACCCATCACTGCGCAAGGCAACCGTGTGATCGCCAAAGTGACCGCTCAGACCGCGCCCGATATGAGTAAGTTTGCTGCTAACAGCGCTTCCATTCGCGATGAAATCAAATCAAAGCGGGCGCGCGAGCGCAACACCATCTTTGAAGACGGTGTTCGGCAGCGTCTTACCAAGGAAGGCAAGATCAAGACCAACCAGGACGCCATTACGCGCGTGATTCAGAGCTACCGCACCTAAGCCTTCTCCTCATCGACATGGATCTGCTGAAAATTCTGATACACCCGAAAGAGCTGGTCCATCTGATCATCTCTTTCTCCGGCTGGCTGGTATATGCCGCGTTATTCGCCGTTGTGTTCGCCGAGACCGGGCTGCTGGTGGGTTTCTTCCTGCCTGGAGATTCGCTGTTGTTCACGGTGGGCGTCTTCTGCTCAACAGGCGAACTGAACGTTTACATTGTGATTCCGTTGTTGATCGCAGCCGCCGTGATCGGCGACACCACGGGTTACCTGTTGGGCTATCATGCGGGCGCGCGCGTGTTTAGCCGCCCCAAGAGCCGGCTCTTTAACCCGCGGCATCTGACAGAGACCGAAGCGTTCTATGCCAAGCACGGTGGTAAGACGCTCATCTACGCGCGTTTTGTGCCTATCATCCGCACGTTTGCGCCTTTCGTTGCAGGCGTGGCGCGCATGCCGTACACCAAATTTATTTCCTACAGCATCTTTGGCGGTATTGGCTGGGTTACCTTCATGACGCTGCTGGGTTACGCTCTGGGCCAAGTGCCGTTGGTCCAGAAATACTTCGACATCGTGATCCTACTGATCATCGCAATCTCTTTGCTCCCTCCGGCTTTGCAGTTTTTAAAAAGCTGGCGCACTCCCGCAACCACGTAGGGCACTCCGGCCGTGACTGCGGTTCTGAGGCACCTTCCTTTCCTGCTGAAGCGGACGCTGCTGTCCGCTCTGGATGACGGTTGCTTCGCCATAGCCAAGGGCGCGGCCTACTCGTCACTGCTTTCGTTTTTTCCGGTGCTGACATCGGCGGCCACCATCCTGGTGCAGACGCGCGCGGAATTTGTCGCGCGCACCATGTCCCAATTTCTCCAGCAGATTGTCCCCCCGGGAAGCGAAGAGATTGTAATTAACCAGTTCCGAATCAAGGGCCAGCGTCCTCTCTCACTCCTGATCGTCGCGGCAATTCTGTCGCTCTGGGCGGCGTCGAGCGTGATCAAGAGTTTGATGGAAGGCTTCCATGCCGCCTATCGAACACCGCGCAGCCGTTCTTTTCTGCATGAAACAGGGGTTGCGATTGGGCTGGTATTTCTTGCTGCGATTCCTCTCATCGGCGCTTCGGCTTTGGTCCTGTTTGGCGGTCAGGTGGAGCACGCAGTTCTGAAAGCGCTATC
>JAYTGM010000409.1:0-4094 GCA_043733425.1 Terriglobia bacterium | reverse complement strand
GTTTTGGGTCGAGCTTTAGGATGGCTTGATACTTCTCGATTGCGGTACCGAGATCGCCCGCGCGCTTGGCGTCGATCGCTTCGGCGTAGAGCTGTTCGACAGCGGCGCTGGGCGCGGCGGTCTGGGCGAGCGCGGCGGCGCAGAACACGAAGACTAACGATGATTTAGCGCGCTTCATTCTGGTTCAGTTGTTTCAGGCGATGCCTGGCCAACACTGTAATCCATTCTGGGCCGGCTTGGATGGCGCGGGATGCCCAACTGGAGAGATCGCGGTGGTTAGAGGCGGGAAGGAGTGATAGGCGATAGAAGTATTCGCCTCGTGGATCGTATGCGGCGGCTTGTTGCAGCAGGCCGGCAGCGAGATCCGGCTTGCCTTCGTGAAACGCCAGCCAGCCGAGAACACTTGTGCCGACGGCGAGGAAAGAGTTGCGGGTGCGCAGCCAGACGCGGCTATCGGCGTAGGTAGGGATCTTCATGCTTTTGACGCGGGAGATTCCGGCTTCGGCAAGACGGCGGGCTTCCGCGAACTGGCTAGGGGATTCGAAGCCTGGCGCGACTATGAGGCGGGCCGAGTGCAAGAGAGCATCCGGGCTTTCGGGATTGGTTGTAAGTGCGGCGAGCGCAAGCTCGCGGGAGCGAGGGATATCTCCGAGATCGTAGCGGCTGTGCATGGCTGCGAGCTGGGCTTGTTCGGAGAACTCGGAATCCGGGAAGAGGTGAAGGAACGATTCGGCGGCAGTGGCTTCGGCGTTTGGATTGGCAGCTTCGAAGATAAGACCGAAGGCGTCCAGTTCCTCGCGTGTTTTGGCTTGGGGCGAGTGGGCGGTGCTCTGTGCGGCGGCGGTGGCCCACAGGAGCGCTGTGATGGCGAAACTACGGGCGGCGGCCCACGCCATAGATTTCTCTCAGGTTTTTGAATTGAGCGCGGCGCAATTGGGCAACTGCGGTATCGCCTTGGGCTTCGAGGACGCGTGCCAAAAGATAATGCGCTTCCAGGAAAGCTTCGTCGAGGGCAATGGCTTTGTTTAGGGCGGCGATGGCTTCAGGCGCTTTCTTTTGTGCCCACTTCGCTTTGCCGAGCAGGAACTGGTTGAGGGGGATGTTGGGCGCTATTTTGACGGCGTGCTCGATGGCTGTGGAGGCATCGTCGGCGCGGTCCTGCCGCAGATAGAGCGAGGCCAGGGTTTGGTAAGGAAGATAAAAAGAGGAGTTACCGTTTTTTAGTAAGTCGACGGCTTTGAGTAAGTGGGTTTCGGCATCCTCGGTGCGCTGCATGTTTTGTAAGGCGATGCCCAGATAGCAGCGGGCTTTGACGTGTTTGGAATCGCGGTAGAGGGCTTGGTCGAATTCCTGAGAAGCAGCATCGAAGTTTCCGGCGGTCTGAAAGAGATACCGCCCGTTCACGTAGTAGGGTTCGGGGTCCGACGGGTTGGCGGCTTTTGCTTGGGCAATCTCCTCTGCGAAGAAGCGATGCTGGTTGAGTACGAAGTAAGCCTCGGCGAGGGGCAGGTGGGCAGCCTGATCACCGCTAGCGAGCGCGCGGCGGAGGGCCCGTACCGACGCGAAGGTAGAGCCTTGCCGCAAGAGAGACACGCCGACTGTGAAATCGCTAGCGGGGGCTCCAGAAGAGATCGCCAATACAATGACGAGCGGGCGCAGGCAGTTCCCTAGCAATGCGTTAGTACTCCGTTTCTACCTGCACCAGCATACACTCAGAAGTTAAGTTTCAAGGCGAGCTGGCCTTGGCGCGGTGTGTTTCCCTGCCCTCCTACACTTCCGAAGCCGCTGTTGGTGGGCGAGTAACCCGAGTCGGCGCCTCCGAACACGACGCGGTTGAAGACGTTGAAGAACTCGGCGCGGACCTGCAGGTTGATGCTTTCGGTGATGCGGAAGTACTTTGCCAGATTTACGTTCTCGTTGTAGTAATTGAAGTTCCGCAGATTACCCAATACGCGAGGGGCGTTGCCAAAGGTGAAGTCGGCGGGTTGAGAGAACGCTGCGATGTTGATGAGGCGATTCTTGGCGGGATCGAAGTTACTGCGGGGGAGTTGGGGATCTATGCCGGGAACAAGGTTCGGACGGTTTCCGCCGCCGAAGATGGGCAACACGTTTGAGGCGCCTACGCCGATGGGTGTTCCACTTTGGTAGCGGGTGACCCAGCCCAACTGCCAGCCACCGATTAAGCGACCCGCCACGCCAGGCTTATTGAGGAAACGTTTGCCGGTGCCGATGGGCAGTTCATAAAGACCACTGATGGCGAGCGTATGCGGAATATCGCTGGGCGCTAATCCGTACTCGGCCTTCCGGTTGAAGGTGTTGACCGCGCCACCGTTGAAGGTGCCAAAGCCAGAGTTGGTGTTACTCAACTGGCGCGACGCAGTGTAACTTACTAACGCTTCGATTCCCTCACTGAAGCGGCGCTGTACGGTCATCTGGAATGCGTCATACCGGGTGGCTCCCGTTTCCTGAAAGTTACTGGTGATGGACGTGTATTGCGGATAGGGCCGGAGTGCCTGGGCGACACTGCCGGTGAAGCCCGCGTACGGCAATCCGATTCCCGCGGTACGCGCGTCCGGGCTGTTGATATCCGCTTGCAAAGTTTTGCCGAGGGCGAGATACTTCGGGTCCACCTGATTCAGGTTTTCCAGATTGGAGGGCAGGCGGGTACCTTTGTTCCCAACATAGCTGGCGCTGACGAGAATGGAACCGGGAATTTCGCGCTCGATGCCGATGGTGTAGTTTTGGATGTACGGTGCCGCGGCCTGCCAGCGCCCAGCATAGTTAACGGACTGATTGTTGCCGATTCCTGGGCGGAAGGGCTCGACCGCGGGAAGCGGGAAGGAGCGATCCCAAGATCCGTAACCGGGGGTGACGCCGGCATCCTGTGAAATTGCGGCGAAGTTGCCGGAGGAACCATTGAGGAAGTTGGTCTTGATGCGAGTCTGCCCGAGATCGTTGGCTCCACCGAGACCGTACACAATGCCGTACCCACCGCGGATTACGGTCTTATTATTGAACGCGTAAGCGAGGCCGAAACGCGGTGCGAAATTCTTCCAGTGGATGTCGGCGATGGTATCCGTACCCGAGCAGCCCGAACACTTGCCCGGCTTGCTGAGCGCGCCCAAACGGCCGCCCGCTTGCGGATTGGCAATGGTGGGGTCGAAAAATGCGATGCGGTTGGTGTCTTCCGAATCGGGCACGAAGACGTCGTAGCGAAGGCCTAAATTGAGGGTCAGCTTGCGCGTGATCTTGTAATCGTCCTGAATGTAGCCGGACGCAGAGGAATTGCGGAAGATGCGATCGGCAAGGCCGGTGGAGGCGCTAGCAGAATCGGCTATGCCGAGCAGGAAGCTGGCGAATGGATGGCCATAAGCGGAAAAATTCGGGGAACCGGGGAGCGAGGTGCTGCGATTGCTGAATCCGAACCGCGCGGGGCAACCTTCACAGATAGACGTGGTGTTGCGCGACTGGCGGTATTCGAAACCCATGTTCAAGTTGTGCTTGCTCTTGACCCAGAGGACATTGGCGACGGTGCTTGTGCCCGGTTGGAAATTCAGGTCGCCCTGGAAGCCGGTGCCCAACTGCACGGGTGACGCGACAGGGCCGCCGAAGAACATGCCGGGGAAGGCGATTTTGGAGCCTTTCGGCAGACCCGGAAAATCGACCGTGGTGTTCGGTGGCCCGCCGACTTCCTGATTGTTGAGAATGCGGAACCACAGCGTGCCGGCGCTGACGATGACATTGGGACGCACGGACCATGAATAGTTGGCCAGATAGGCCGTTGTCTCGCCGGGGCAGTTGGAAAGCCCGCTCAGGGAACCGCTGATATTGCTGCCGAGAAGGCACTGGTTCGGTGACGATGTTTTCCAGTTCGTAAAGTTGATGCGCTGCGCGGACGTAATGTTGTGCGCCAGGTTGTAAGACCAGGTGAGATTGTTGTTCGGAATGCTGGGTATGCCTGGACCGATGTTGTTCACCAGGCCGGGCCCGGTGGGGGTAGGGATCAGCGGAAGTACTCTCAGCGATGTCGGGCTGAAGCGGGAGGAAGGAATGATGTTGCCCGCGAAGGGCTGGCGAGTAACAGGGTCGTAGAT
>JAYTGM010000408.1:0-10849 GCA_043733425.1 Terriglobia bacterium | reverse complement strand
GCACCAAACCCAACCAGGAGAAGCGCAATGCCCTTAACCAGTTTGAAAATTCCAATCAGGATGATGCCCGCCGCGCTTTGCCCTGAAGATGCGGCTCTGCCTTTGGCGGAGAATCTTTTGCGTTTCGGTGGCATGTTAACAATGAACCATACAGGTATCCCGCCGGGCCAGAAAGCTGTCAGACTCTATCCATGGTTTCAGAGAACGAACACATGTTCCGGGCGATGCTGGAATCGGTGGGCGAGGCAGTCTACTGTATGGACCAGGAGGGTCTCTGCACATTCATGAATCAGGGGGCGGCTTCTCTTCTCGGGTTTACGCCAGAGGAGTGCCTGGGCCGAAACATGCACCAGCTCATTCATCACAGCAAGCCCGACGGCACGCTCTTTCCTGCTAGCGAATGCCCCATTAGTGCTTCCGCCAAGAGCGGCACGCCAACCGAGCTCGAAGATGACGTGATGTGGCAGCGGGACGGAACGGCCATCCCCGTCGCCTATATCATCAGGCCATTTTTGACGGGCACGCCTCAGGGCGGAGCCACCGTCACGGTGCGTGATCTAAGGGTTTCCAAGCGTTCTGAAGCAACCCTTCAGGAGCGGGCTCGCGTCTCCCTGCTCACCGCCGATATCGGCATCGCCCTCACGCGCAGTAACGATCTGCCGGAGATGCTGACCATGTGCGTGGAAGCAATCGTTGAACATCTGGACGCTGCCTTCGCCCGCGTTTGGACCGTGGACGCTGCCGGTACCACTCTCGAGTTGCAAGCCAGCGCCGGGATGTACACGCACATTAACGGTGGTCACGCCCGCATTCCCGTGGGCAAATTTAAAATCGGCTTGATTGCTCAAGAACAAAAACCTCACCTGACAAATGAGGTGGAAACCGATCCTCGCGTGGCCGATCACGAATGGGCCGTTCGCGAAGGAATGAAATCATTCGCCGGTTACCCTCTTGTTGTCGATGGACAGCTGATTGGCGTTGCAGCCCTCTTTGCGCGGCATAAGCTAGAACCGGAAACACTAACGTCACTAGGTTCGGTCGCAAACAGCATTGCGCTGGGAATTGAACGCAAGCGCAAGGAGTTCGCGGTGAGGAGCAGCGAAGCCCGCAAAAATTCCATTCTCGAAACAGCCCTCGATTGCGTCATCATGATCGACGCCGAGAGCAGGATTTTGGAATGGAACCGTGCTGCTGAAAAAACGTTCGGCTACCTGAAAGAGGAGGTATTTGAAAAGCAACTCCCGGAAGCCATCGTCCCGCCGGGTCTGCGCGAGGCACATCGCCGCGGCATGGACCACTACTTGAAAACCGGCGAAGGGCCGGTGATTGGAACCCGAATTGAAATCACCGGCATGCGCTCTGACGGCTCGGAGTTCCCCGTCGAACTCGCGGTGAATCGCATCAGTCTTCAAGGCGCTCCTCTCTTCACAGCCACCTTGCGCGACATCACGGACCGTAAGCAGACTCAAGAGGATTTACAGCAGGCCAAAGACGCCGCCGAATCCGCTAACACCGCCAAGAGCAGCTTCCTGGCGAACATGAGCCATGAATTGCGCACGCCCCTGAACGCCATCCTGGGCTACAGCGAAATGCTTCTGGAAGAAGCGCGTGAAAGTGACGATGAAACTCTTTCGAAAGATCTGACGCGTATCAACTCCGCCGGTAAGCACCTGCTGGCCCTGATCGGCGACATTCTCGACCTCTCTAAAATCGATGCCGGCCGCATGGATCTCTATCCGGAAACGTTCTCCGTCGAAATGCTGGTGCGCGATGTCTCCTCAACCGTTGAAACCCTCGTGTCGCGCAACGGAAACAAACTGGAAGTAGCCGTTGCTCCAGACTTGGGCACTATGTTCGCGGACATGACCAAGATGCGGCAGAACCTGTTCAACTTGCTTTCGAATGCCGCTAAATTCACCAGCGAAGGTAAAATTCACCTCACCGCCGCAATGGACCGCGAGCAGGGCAAGGATGAACTGATCTTCACCGTCGAAGACACCGGCCGGGGAATTCCGCCCGAGCGAATGGATCAGCTTTTCCTGCCATTCTCACAATTAGATAAATCCATTTCGCGTGATTTCGGCGGCACCGGCCTCGGCCTCGCCATCACGCGCAAATTTTGCCAGATGATGGGCGGCGATGTGTCCGTTACCAGCGAAATGGGCCGCGGCAGCACCTTCACCATACGCCTGCCCCGCAATTATCAGCCTCAAGAATCGCTTGAGCCCACCGAAGGCCGCACTCCCGATACAGTCTGCGACCCCGATGGAAATTTGGTGCTGGTGATAGATGACGACGCCACCGCGCGTGACCTGATGAATCGCAATCTGATTCGTGCCGGCTTAACCGCGGCGCTTGCTTCCTCAGGCGAAGAAGGTCTGCGCCTGGCCCGCGAACTGAAGCCAAAAGTGATCACCCTTGACGTGCTGATGCCCGGTATGGACGGCTGGGCGGTTTTGCAGGAACTGAAAAGCGATCCCGAGCTGGCCGACATACCCGTGGTGATGGCCACCATGGTCACTGACCGCAGCTTAGGCTATTCGCTGGGCGCGGCGGATTTTCTAATGAAGCCCGTCACGCGCGAAAAATTGCAAACAGCACTCGCTAAATACAAGTGCGATCCCCCGCCCTGCTCCGTCTTGGTAGTAGAAGACGACCTGGATTCGCGCGACCTGATGCGCACCATGCTCACGCGCGAAGGCTGGGACGTACGGTCGGCCGCTGACGGCCTCGAAGCTCTGGCCCGCATGGAAGAGCGCATCCCCACGGTCATTCTTCTTGACCTGATGATGCCTAATATGGATGGATTTGAATTTACCGCCCATCTTGCCAAGCGCGAAGAATGGCGTAAAATTCCCGTGCTGGTAGTCACCGCAAAAAACCTGACGCAGGAGGAACGCGCGCGTTTGAACGGCCATGTGGAACGCATTCTTATGAAGGATGCTCTCCCCATCGACCTGCTGCTCAATGAAGTGCGCTCGCTTATCTCTTCGTGCCTGGCACCAAGCATCACCATCGCTCAAAAAACGGCATGAAAGCGCAAGTTATCATGAGGACGGTTCCGTATGGATTCGCCTGAAGCGCCGCCGGCGCGCAAGCGCAACATCAACAAGTGGCTAGTCCCGGCGGTCGGCTACACCATTGCCATCGCCAGTCTTTATGGCGTTTTCCACGATTTCGATTACAAGTTGATGGAACAGGATGTCCGGGCTCTCAGCTGGGGATGGGTGCTCATAGGAATCCTGCTGAACCTGACCGTTTACGTTTTAGATGGCCTTCGCTGGGCCGTACTCCTCCGCCCCGCCGAAGATGCGCCCGTCGCCGAATGCGTGAAAGCCGTCTTTGTCGGTCAGGTGGCAAACGCGGTGTTGCCCGCAAAGGCGGGCGAACTGGTCCGCTGCTATCTTCTCTCTTTCTGGACCGACACTCCTTTCACGCTTGCCCTCACGGCTGACGCAATTGGCCGGGTGATGGATGGCCTCTGCATGGTGATTGCGTTTTACCTGTTCACGTGGGGCCTCGTCGATATGCGCCGGGATCTGCGTGATATCGCGTTTGTCTTCGCCGTTGTTGTCGCCATCCTTTCCTGTCTGCTCCTGTTCGTCTTGTTCCGGCATGAGCACGCGAAGATGTTCGTTTCGAAATCAAAATGGGGAGCACGGTTTGCTTCCATTCTGCACGAAATCCATAGCCTGGGCGATGCGAAGGTTCTTCGCAAAGCATTGGGAATCAGCGTGCTTTATCTGCTCATGCCCATACTCTCGGTGTGGGCTCTGTTCCATGCATACAACTTTGATTTCTCATTCCAGCAGGCTGCAATTGTACTAGTGGTCATTCACATGGGCACCGCTCTCCCAGGGGCACCCGCGAATGTCGGCGCGTTCCAATGGGCCGCCACCATCAGCCTGGAAATGCTGGCCGCCGGTCCCATGGAAGCGAAAATTTTTTCGGTGATCCTGTACTTCGCACACACCTTGCCCCCCATCATCGTCGGCGCGGTGGTCTTGCTCGTGACAGGTATTAAGCTGGGCGAAGTTCACACGCATGCGAAGAAAGCACACAGTTCCGGACATCCGCTTTCCTCTCCGGATCAGGCGCCTGCCGTCAGTTCAACCAGCGGTGAGTAGTTCATTCCGCTAGGGTCGGGTCTTCCTCAGGTTTTTTCGGCTTCTCATTCAATCGCCTTACAATCTCCGCTTCCGAAGCACCCCGCATTTCGGCGGCAACCAGAAAATGTTTTTGCAGTGTGTTGCGTAGGCGGTCCTGCACAACGCGCTGCCCGCAGGTATTGAGTGCCAGCAAAATTTCATCGGGCGCGAAGGCTTTCATCGTCAGATAGAGATCTGCCGGCCGCTTCACGGAAGGCGCTACGATAGCTGATTCCAGTTTCCGCGCCCGAAGGGTCAAATTTTTCAGGGTGTCCTGAGATTCCTTCGTTACGCCCAAGCCCTCGGCTATACCTGCTTTCTCACGGGCAGTGGCTCCATCCGTCATAGCCAGGTAGAAGGAACGCCAACCATCCGCCCACCCCGTTCCCGCAAGCGGCATGCCGCGCTTCAACTTCTCCCATTTTTGGATCGAAGCGTAATTGCATCCTGGAATGCTCAAAATCCGGCGGTCTTCCAGGTCGCGCAACATCACGGAAGGTGCCGCCTCATTGCCCCACGCACAAAGTTCCTCAAACCAGCAAGCCGGTGTGATCAGCCGCTGAAGATCGGCGTCGCAAGCGTTTTGTAGCTGCTGCAGAGTCCGTTCCGCGATCGTAAAATTCAGCCGGTGCTGAAACCGGATCAATCGCGCCATCCGGCTCGGTTCGCTGGCAAACGCACCTGAGTTGGTGGTGCGCATTTCGCGGCTTCCCAAATCGGCCAAGCCATTGGCTGGGTCCGCAAGCATCCCTTTGGCTGACCGGGTTAAGCCGAGCCCAATCGCGTTTACGGTAAAATCCCGCCTCTCTAAATCCTCACGGATATCGGAAGGTGCAATCTGCGGTTTGGCGCCGGGCTTGTTGTAACGCTCCGTCCGCGCCATCCCGATCTTAGCCGTTACCCCCTCCGGAAATCGAAAGTGCATCAGCTTGCGCACATCGTCTTTCCGTAAGATCAGCCCTCCTGCTTCCTCAATGTGACTCATGTTGAGTTTCATCGGGTTTCCGCAAAGTGTGAAATCCAGATCGCGTGTGGGGAAGCCCCCCAGCAAATCGCGGACAGCGCCTCCTGTCAGATACAGAGTCTGGTCAGTCGCGGAAGCCGCCGCTGCGAATAAGAGCGCAACCTTGTTCTGAGCGGCGCTCAGGTGATTTTCCAGCAGGTAAAGATAATCGCTCATTATGATTTAGGCGCGTGGGTGGTGCTTGTCTACAGTGCTCCGCAAGCGGCTCTTCAGCACGTGTGTGTAGATCTGAGTGGTGGAGATATCGGAATGTCCCAGCATGGTCTGCACGCTCCGCAGGTCCGCCCCGCCTTCCAGTAGGTGGGTGGCAAAACTATGCCGAATCACATGCGGAGTCAGGTGATGAAAAATCCCGGCGCGTTTGCCATAGCCGCGCAGTAGCTTCCAGAATCCCTGGCGCGTCATGGCTCCGCCCTGTGCCGTCACAAATAGCCACTCACTGGCGCGGCTCTTCAGCAGCGCCGGCCGACCGTGACTCACGTATTCCGCAATCGCCGCAAGCGCTGATTTTCCCACCGGCACGATGCGTTGTTTATTCCCTTTTCCGTTCACCCGCAGCACGCCCAGGTTGCTTTCCAGTTCACTAACCTTCACGCCGCAGAGTTCAGAAACCCGCAGGCCGCTGGCATAGAGCAGTTCCAGCATGGCGCGGTCACGGCACTCGTTCGGCTTGGCCAGGTCAGGAGCTTGCAGTAGCGCTTCCACTTGTTGCAGATTCAGAAAATGTGGAATGGTTTGCCACTGCCGGGGGCTCTCCAGGTGCTCTGTCGGATCTTCCGCAAGGTGGCCCTCCCGCTGCAAAAACCCGTAATAATTCCGCAGCGTCGTCAAATGCCTGGCGATGGAGCGGCTCCCCAATCCGCTTCTATACAGAGAATTCAAGTAGAGCCGCAGCAGTTCCTTCAGCTCTAAACCACTGGTTTCGGCGGACTTCTCGAACGCCTCATACCGTTCCAGATCCAGTCGGTATGATTCCAGCGAGTTCTTCGCAAGCCCTTTTTCCAACGCGCAAAAATTAAGAAACTCGACTGTCCGGCTGTCCGACATCCTGCCAATGATACAATATGGACGAAAATGTTTCGGCAGAAGGCATGATTTGGCAGGGTCTACCACCAAGAAAGCCTTCGTGCGGCGTTTCGATCGTGATCCGCTGCAGGCGTTTGTCAGTCCACAGGATTACCTGAAGCAAAACGGGATTGAAGTACTTACGCCAGCCGGAAGTGTGCTCTTCGTTGGCTATTACGATCTGAAGAATGTCTGCTTCGTAAAAGACTTCGATTCGCCCGGCGAACCCGCGCGGCAATTCCAAACGCGACCCAAGATGGACGGCCTGTGGGTCAGGATGAAGTATCGCGATGGCGACGTGATGGATGGCATCCTGCCGAACAACCTCTTGCAATGGGACCGCTACGGGTACTCAGTAATTCCACCTGAACCGTATTCGAACAATCAGCGCGTGTTTGTACCCAGAGAAGCCCTTACCGATATTCAGATTCTGGGAGTTGTAGGTAGCCCGCTTACCAAAGGCACGCGCCGGAAAACAGTTGCAGAGGGCCAGCCGACGCTCTTCGATTAGCCGCCCAAGTGAATGCTGGCAAGGTCTTTCCAGCAAGTTCCCTGCAGGTTCTTCACGAAATCCAGCTTATGCACCCAAAAGGCGCGCGACTCCTGGTATTGCGACCAGCGTTTCTTCGCCATCTCGAACATCGGCGAGACCAGCTCTGGTTCTACATTCTGAACCAATGTAATATGCGGGTGATAGGGAAACGGTTCGCAAAAGCTGACGGCACCCTGGTTCAGGGCCCGGTACATGCGATGCAGTTGCAGTTCGCCACGCTTGATCGCGATATAAACCACTTTCGATTGAGGGAACATTTCTACCTCGCCTAACTCCACTTCGAAATCGGCGAAGGGATGCGATACCTCCCGCAACTCTTTAGCGGCTTCTTGCGCGCAACTCTGGATAGGGCGGGGAGGCAGAACGGTGACATGGGCGTGTGGACTGCAGCCAGGCACCAGTTCTAAACGTAAATCATCCAGGAATGTACCCAGCGGATTAGGAACATAAGTCACCAGGGCAAATTGGTTTAACTGCGCCGGAGGCGCTTCCACCGTGCTCATCTACACCTCTATTGTAACGATTTGCGGCGGCTGCCGATGCTGTACTCTAGTAGTAAGGAATGGACTTCTTCCGAAAGCTGCTACCCACAGGCCTTCTGCGGGGACTTTGGCTTACTTTCCGCCACCAAAAACCATCGCTGGTTGAAACGGAACAGTACCCGCTCGCCCGCCCTGCCGTCTCAGAGCGTTACCGTGGTGCACCCCGCCTGAACATCGATCCCGCGTCGGGTGAAACGTTGTGCATTTCCTGCAATCTCTGCGCATTGGCATGTCCTGAAAATCTGATTGTCGTCTCCAGCGTACGTAACGAGAAAACACGCCGCAAAGATTTGACGGAGTTTACTTACGACCTCTCCCGCTGCTTGTTCTGCGGCCTTTGCGAAGATGCCTGCCCCGTCGATGCGCTGGAACTGACACAGGATTTCGAACTTGCTTCCTACACGCGTGAAGGCATGATTTGGGATCGTCAGATGCTGGAAGAAGGTCCGCGCCCGGTGGATTACCGCCACTAAATGCTGGACGCCGTTTTTTTTTGGGCCTTTGCTTTTTTTGTCGTGGCGGGCGCGTTGGGGACTGTCATGCTCCGCAATCCGGTGCACTGCGCGGCTTCCTTAACTGCTTCACTTGTCGGAGTTGCTGGAATTTTTCTTCTGCAAGGCGCTGAGTTTCTCTCCGTTGCGCAAATCATCGTGTACGTGGGGGGCATCATGGTGTTATTTCTTTTCGTCATCATGCTGGTAAATGTGGGCCGCGCGGAACGCGAGCATCGCTTCAGCCGCAATGCCAGGCTCGCTGCAGCAATCTCTCTCACCGCCGGGGGATTTATCCTCTATTTTCTCTTCTCGCGGCCGCTACAATTCGCCGCGCCCATCGCTGCGGAAGACCTGTCGCAAGGCAATACAGAGCGCCTGGGGAATGCGCTATTCACCGGTTATTTGTTGCCATTCGAAATCGCATCGGTACTTCTTCTTGCCGCTCTGATAGGCTCTGTGGTTCTGGCACGCAAACGTGCTGAAGCATGATTACGAATGTCCACTATGTTGCGTTAAGCGCTGTCCTTCTGGTAATCGGCACCGCCGGTATCCTCACGCGCAGGAATCTGGTGGTGTTGCTCATGTCAGTGGAACTGGTGCTCAATGCCGTCAACATAAATCTCGTTACTTTCGGGCGTCACCTTCACGGCGATAGCGGCCAGATCTTCGCTCTCTTTGTGATTGCAGACGCCGTTGCCGAAGCTGCCGTGGGCTTGGCGCTGTTGATCGCGCTCTTCCGAAACCACCCAACCGTCCTGGCCGACGAAGTGGATTCCTTGCGGTGGTAAGCGCTCTTCATCTCATGTGGTTGATCCCGCTGTTTCCCCTGGCGGGAGCGGCGTTCGCGCTGGTGGCGCGTCCGGCAAAGCGCGTCGTCGCCATCGTCGCGCCGGGTGCCATTCTGCTCGCCTTCTTGTGGTCGGTCGCTGCGGTCTATGAACTCGCCGCGCTGCCTTCAAGAACCATGGAACTGCCTTTGGGTATGTGGCTCCCGAACATAGGCGCGGAGTGGGGCCTCTATCTTGATCCCCTCAGCGCCATCATGATCCTGACCGTCACCGGCATAGCATTTCTCGTTCATGTCTATTCCGTCGGCTACATGAAGAATGACCGTGGCTTCGTCCGCTACTTCGGCTATCTGAACCTCTTCGTGTTCTTCATGCTCTTGCTGGTGCTGGCGAACAACTATGGGCTGCTCTTTGCCGGCTGGGAGGGTGTTGGCCTGGCGAGTTACCTTCTGATTGGGTTCGATTTTGCGCGCAAGGGTGCGGCCGGCGCCGGCATGAAAGCATTCATCGTGAACCGCGCGGGCGATGCGGGCTTTCTGATGGGCCTTTTGCTGCTCTGGTCACTGGCGGGCACCATGCGTTTTGCCGATGCTCATGCCGCCATTGCGCAGTTAGGTACAGGTGCCGGAGTGGTCACCGCGATCGCGATTTTGTTCTTCGTGGGAGCCGCCGGAAAATCGGCGCAGTTCCCACTGCACGTCTGGCTGCCTGACGCTATGCAAGGCCCCGCCCCGGTCTCTGCTCTGATCCACGCCGCCACCATGGTCACCGCCGGAGTCTACCTGCTGGCGCGCGCGCACTTACTCTTTGACCTGAGCCCCAACGCAGCTAACCTCATTGCCGCCGTGGGTGCGTTTACCGCCATTTTCGCCGCCACCATTGCACTAGTCCAAACCGATGTCAAACGCATTCTCGCTTATTCCACTGTGAGCCAGCTTGGCTATATGTTTCTCGCCCTCGGCACGGGCGCATGGTGGGTTGCGGTGTTCCACCTCTTTACGCACGCGTTCTTTAAATCGCTATTGTTCCTGGGCGCCGGTTCCGTAATTCATGCTCTTCACGGCGAACAGGATATTCGCAAAATGGGAGCCTTAAAGCGGCAGATGCCCATCACCCACTGGACCATGTTCGTGGGCGCCGTCGCGCTCTCCGGCATTCCGGGGCTTGCCGGCTTCTTCTCAAAAGACGCCATTCTCGCGCAAGCATTCCACTCCGGAGCCACACTGCTGTATTTGACCGGTCTGCTTACCTCGGGCTTGACTGCCTTCTATATGTGGCGTCTGATGCACCTGACGTTCTACGGCGAAACGCACGTCGAAACCGGCCCGGTGCATGAAGCTCCCTTAACCATGGCGGTGCCTCTCATCACGCTTGCTGTTGGCAGTTCCCTCGCCGGATGGATAGGCGTCCCGAAAGGCTGGAACACTCCGGCAATCTTTCGTTCGTTCGAAATGTGGCTCAACCCGGAGGGCGGCGGCGCCCTGCCCACGGCCCGTACCGAGTGGATTCTCACGGGCCTCTCCGTGGCTGTGGCGCTCATCGGCATCAGCATCGCGCGCTACTTTTATGGACACAAAGGCGGAGTGCCCCACACGTTCCTGCAACTGGTCCGTCCGCTACAGGGCGTGCTCGAAGAAGAATGGTATGTGGACCGGATTTATAACTCGATTTTTGTACACGCGTTTGCCCGCGGCGGCGGCCGTTTGCTGAACCGGATCGATACAGGAATCATTGATCGTGGTGTAAACGTGGCAAGCGCCACAACGCGCTTGGCCGGAAGCTTTTCCTCCTGGTGGGATGAATGGGTAATCGATGGAGCGGTCCGTGTCTTTGCTTATTCCGTCAAGCTGCTTTCTTATCCCGTCCGTCTGCTGCAGACCGGCCAATTGCAGACCTACGCGCTGTTCATCGTGGTGGGAGTGATAGCGTTTCTTAGCTACCTCGGCTTCGCACGATGACAGAACACCTTCTCAGCATCATGTTGTTTCTGCCGCTTGCCGGTATGCTTCTCTTGTTGCTAATTCCAGAGAGTCAGGCTCGCACCATTCGCCTTTGGTCACTCGGTGTGTCGCTTGCCTCCTTCGTTGTTTCCGTTCTCGCGCTGAGCCGTTTCGATATCTCCTCCGCGGGCTTCCAATTGGTAGAGCGCGCGCCCTGGATCCCCACCCTCGGTGTCCAGTATGCAATTGGGCTCGATGGCATCAGCCTGTTGCTGGTCCTGCTCACCACCGTAAT
>JAYTGM010000407.1:0-10892 GCA_043733425.1 Terriglobia bacterium | reverse complement strand
TTTTCGGTCTCTTCGAAAAAGACGCGGTGGCTACCGACGTGGAGGCGCAGCGCCCCTTTGTAAACTCCGCTAAGCGGCTTCACATGGCCAGTGCCGGTTCGGCGTAGCGGTGAATGGCCTCCAGGATAGTGAAGGCGGAACGCTGATCGATGGCGCGAACCTCAGCCGGCACGTTCGGCTGAACGCGAATTCTTCACTGGGTTTAGCTGCCCTGAGACCCGGGCATCTGATCCATGGTGAAACCACACTCCGCGGCAACCTGTTCGAGCCAGAGCCCTTCACCGCCCTGGCGGAAGAACTCGCGCGAAGCTTGAACCGCAGCGCGGTCCACCGAGTTTTGGCGGGGGCAACAAATCGAGGAAAGCGTGGGCTTGTTGCCGTTCCCCTTTAAAGTCTGGTGCCATGGCTTACTTCTTTTCCCCACCGCCAAGCGCCTTAAGAGCATGGATCACTTCAATTCGCCGCGGAAATAGGAGGCCAGAAACGGCGCTCGATTTCGGCCGCGCGTTCGGAAGCCCGGGGAGAGCCGGAAAGCGAGGCGAGCGGATCCCCAGCAATGGTGTAAGCCACCCGGGACAACCAGCTTGCCTGACAGTTTCGGATGACATCAGCCACGGTAGCGTTGGTTTGCATAGCGCGGCAAAGGGCCAGGCCCAGGACCCGATTGCGGCGATGACAAGTGCGGCCGGCACTGCCGAAGGCCGACGCGCAAAAGCCGGACAGCACAAGCTCCTCATGGAAACTCAACCTGCCGGGCGGGCGCTGATTCGCCATGCAGGTGAGTGAGAACACAGCCCCGGCGGTTTCTGTGAGGGTGGAAATCAAGGCCTCCGCATGGATGCCCCAGTAGCCGTCCCATCCGCCGCAGTGACCGTGGCCGAAATATACCGCCGCGCCCACCCCAATGCCGAGGGCGGCTGGCAGATCCCGTCCGGTGATGATGCGGGCAGGCCAGAACAGGGCGCGGGGGAGAAGCTGAGCGGCCTGTTCCGCCGCTTGATGCGCCCGCTCATCCCACTGGGCCAGCAAAGCGATGGGACCGGCAGGTCCCTGCCGTTTGCAGACAGCCGCCGCGGCTTCCGCAAAACGGCGGAGCCTGAGGTCTTCAGGCAGGCGGCCTGTGACCCCGCCAGCCAGAAATTCCACTTGCCCTAAATCCGGGACTTCTTCCACCGCGACAGAACGCAAGCTTGCGTGTGCGTCGATCAGCGGACGAACGGCCCGCAGCGATTCCCGACTGCCGCGGACCGTCCACTGCGCTTCAGACATGCACTTGATCGGCGTAGGGCTGCCAAGGTGCGAAATCCAGATTCTTTACGAATTTGCGTTCGTAATAATGCATGACGATCTGGGCCTGCTGTTCGCGGTTGAATTTGCTGAAATCACCGGCAGCATCATTGAGGGCCGTTTGAGCGCCCTCGCCGGTTTCGTTGCCATCGACGGTGTTTTCGTAACCGTAGTTATACCCTTCCCCGCTCATCTGGGCCTCCAGGGCCTGAATCATGTAGATCGGCCCCACCTGAACTCCCTGCCAGACATGAGTGAGCTCATGAATCAGAGTATCCATTTTGACTTCCGCCCAGGAGGCGAAGTTGATGAGGAACATGGTGGTGAAGGGCCGCTGCCCGTTCACCAATTCGATGAAGTCTACGGGAGGAGACAAGGCGGCCACGCGCACTTCATCGAGAGGTACGGCGGACCCGAAGACCTTGTCAGCTTCGGCGTGCTCGGCCGCCGTCAGAGAGCGGTAGCTGCCGGGGAACCACTCGAGAAGCAAGGTGAAGACCAGAGCGAGGGCGGTTTCTCCATGTTCCAGAGCCGCTTTCAAAACTTCAAGAGCGGACCTGCCCAGAGATTTTAAGACATCTAAGACCTGGCGTGCCGCGTCTTTGGTGGGTTGCAGGATGGCTGAATTGACAATATCGGCGAGTGTCTTGCCCAGCGCCTCAAAGGCTTTGACAAGATCTGTCAGGGCGTGTCCCGGGTGGGTCAGAACATCAGCCACCAACTCCACCATGGTGTTTCCCGCGGCCAGCAATTCGCCCACTACGGCCTGCATCGCTTCCACGGTGCGGGCGGCGGCCCAGGCGATCAGATCGGCGACTTTCGCACCAGCCGCGATCATACCTTTCACGACGGCGGCGATGATGGGGATGACGTCCTTTTCCACCCAGAGCAAGACATCGTCTATGGTGTGGCGGGCGCGAATGAGTACTTCGCCCACCAGAGACAGAGCGGCGTCGCCGGCGGCTTTGGCCCATTCAATCATCTTCGAAACAGCGGAACCTGCTTCATCCAGAAGGCCGATGACCTGACGCAAGGTGGCGTTACCTGCCGCCTTGGCCCAATCCAAAACCTGATTCACGGCCTGGCCGGCGGCAGAGAGACCGGTCACCAGCTCGCGCATGGCGAGCAGGGCAACATCTTCCACCTGGCGAAAAATCCAATCCATCACTTCACCCACCGGGCCCAGGACGCGAAGCACTCTGCGGAGCATGACGAAGCCCTGCTCCAGAGCGGATGCCAGCAGTTCCGCCACGGCCTTGCCTGCCTGGATGGCAGCGTTGATCAGGTTGCGAGCCAAGTCAAAGGATGAGGCCATGGTGGCGCGGACGAACTCGACCAAGCCTTTGCCTAATTCAAAGAAGGCTTTAACGGCTGCGGTGAGCAGGTTACCCACAACACCGGCAAGTCCGCGGAGGAGTTTCACAGCCGACATTCCAATCTGGATGGCAGCGTCAATGATTTTGCGAACCGCATCCAGCGCGGACTGAGCGAGGTGGACAATCAAGTCCGCAAGAGTGCGGCCGGCATCCACCAAACCGCGGATGACTTCGCGAACCGCATCGATTGCGGATTGCGCCACATATGCGGCCAGGTCCGCGAGCGCGCCGGCGATGCCGGCCATGGCGGCAGCCACTCCACGGATGAAGTTGGCACCCTGGGCGGCCACTTCTTCTATCAGGGATTTAAAGGTACGCCCTAACGAATTCAGCGTGTTGAGAACAACAGTCAACAGACCACCGGGGTTGGTGATGGCGGCGATCAGGATCTCCGCCGCGGCTTTGCCGATGGCAACGAGACCCCGCACGACGTCAGCAGCCAAGGCAGCGCCGAAGCGGATTGCCTGAGTCAGGATTTCAGCAACGGCGCGGCCCAGTTGGATCAGGGTCTGGACCAATTTGTTGACAAGGTCCGCTGCTTTTCCCACCAGCCAGCCGATCATGTCCGCCACGCTCCTGCCCAGTTCGAGGAGAGCGCGGACCACGCTGGAGAGTACGTTCGCGGCTAGGTTGATGGCGGACCAGAGAACATCGCCAATCGCTTTGCCCACATCGAGAATAGCTTGCACGATCTTTTTCAATGCGTCAAAACCCGCGGCGATGGCGCCTGATACCAGGTCAGCCAGGGCTTTTCCGGCCGTGAGGACAGCGCGCACGAAATCCTGCACCTGGCTGGCCGCCCAGCTTGCAATATCTTTCACGGCCGATGCGATGACGGAGATAATATTGCCGACGGCGTGAGTGACGGCGTCAATACCCGCTTTTATGGCGTCGACAATTTTGCCCACCGTGTTATCCCATGCATCACTGAGCCAGTCGCCTAAGCCGTCATGAGGAATGTTCTCGGCGGGGAGGGGAAAACCCTTTTCCCTGAGCGCCTGGCCTGCCGAGGCGAGCCAGTCACTAAAATCCCGGGCAGCCCGGTCCAGCACGACGCCATCGGGCGCCATGAAGTCCTTCATCAGGATCTGGGCCTGTGCGGCCGGGAGGAAACTGGCGGCATGGATCACGGCGAGGCCATTGCCACCCTCCCGGTTCGCGGCGATGATGGCCAGACGGTCCGCATCACCCAGGCGCGAGACCTGATCAAAATGCAGGGCGAGCTGATCATGCGTTTTGAGTGACCGCACGAAGCTGACAGCAAAGGCATCGGCTTTCAGGTGGTCGGCTTTGGCAAGGGCGATGAAGGCCGGAGCGAAATCCTCATGAACGGGGAGCGCGGTAATAATCTGGTTCGCCGCAGCGCTGAGATTTTGCGTGGAGGCGGCTGTGACTCTGGTGTTTAACGGCGGCATTAGTGGATCCTCTCAACAAGGTTGGTATCGATTACATTCGTGATTACGGTGGACCTAAACAGCGGCTTCGGCTCAATGTATGTGCTGACATCGCCATTCGGAAGAGTTTTGACGGACAGAATGCTGTAAGGCTGGCCATCATTGGTGTCTGGAAAGATGAGCAGGTCAAAGGGGGACCAGAGCAGCGGATCGAGCCGATTGGCAAACATCGGTTCAGATGTGGCGTAATCCGTAATGAACCCGGTAATCTTTCGCCTTTCCGGTTCCAAGGTGACCAGGACGAATAACATCACCGAGTGCATGTGGGGAACGGGCAGTGGATCACCTTCCAAAACCATCACGTTGACCTGAATCTGGTGGCGGCGGTTTTCTACGCCCGCGCCATCCCACCCATAGGGAGTTGTGCCAGCGAAAGAGGGAATTACCGTGCCACCGGCGAGTTGAAGAGCACCCCCCACGTGACTCATGGTGGCTGCGGTCACATCGGCTGCGGTTTTTTGGATGATAGTGTTGTCAGCGGCGGCACGCCAGGGAGCGAGGGGCTGGGCCAGGCCAGAGCTTCGGAACCAGAACATGACGCCGTTTTCAAAATCCGCAAAGCGGTTGACACTGCGTTCGGGGGCCGCAGTGGAAGCAGGCTGCGGCGTCAACAGGCCAGCCAGGATTCCGAGATTGACCGTCTCCGAGACAGAATTGAAGGTTCGCGCGGTGGTCATCACGTTCAGGGCGGTACGAGGAATTCCCCCTGCGTTGACTGCTTCCACAGGCAGTTTTAAAACATCAGCGGGAAGATTCAGTACGGGCTTGCGTTGCGTCTCCGGCCGCACGTGACCGATGCGGCGATCTGGAATGAGTTCGTCGGAAACCGGATAGCCGAGCGCAGGATTGCGTTCCCAACCGTGAGCGGACCAGTAATCACGAATTAAGCCATGGACTTCATGGGCACCGGTGGAGGCAGTCCAGTAGATGGAGCCGGCCTGGAAGTGATTGAAGCGGCCGATACCATCGGGAGTTCCGGATTCGTCGGTGGTGGGATATCCGCAGAAGCTGGCCTCTGCGCCCAGAGCTAGGTATTTTTCCAGGATTGCTCCGTGCACCTCATGGGTATTGGTGATGGAGGGCTTAGTGGGGCGGACCGGAAGGATGGGGAAGATGATGGGATTACGGTTGAGCGTCTCAGAGACGAACTCCATTGCGGGAACTCTTCGCGCCGTGGTGGCAGAAGCGGTGAGGATTTCGCGTGTGAATTGCGAAAGGTGCGTGGCTGTTGCGGCAGTAGTTCCGGCGGCAGGTGTGGTGGCTGCGTCAACGGCCGCGAGAGTGTTTTCCGCAACGCTGAGCGCGGCTGTGCTCAGCACAAAGTTGGAGGTAAAGGTAAAGATCCAGCCACCCTGGAAAGGCTGGGCGGCACCATCGGTCTGCGGGTTGGTGCCGGCGCGCTGATCCGTCACGGGATAGCCTAAGAAACTGCGTTCCCAACCCAGTGACGCCCACTTCTCACGAATGGCTCCGTAGACGGCCTGTGCGCCCGTATTGGGAGACCAGTAGATGGACGCGTTATTCCAGAAATGACGGAAGAAGCCTATGCCATCCGGGCACGGGGAAACTTCACCATCGGTTGCGCCCAGCGGGCCTGAGGTGCCGCCCAGGGCGCTGTATTTTGCGTCGATCTGCGCCGTGGCAACCTCTAGCGGATTGCGAAACGCCACGGCCGAGAACTCCAGATTGGCAAGGTTCCCGACGAGGGTATCAGAGAGTAAGAAATTTGCAGGCATAGTCATCCTTTTGACGAGCTAAGATCCAGTCCGTGCGCGGGCGCACGACCTGTTTTTTGGAACAGCACTTAGTAGTGACGCCTTGAATTCTTTCGTTACAGCAAAGAATGGGGAGTGTGCGCTGTGACAAGTTTTACCGGCGAGGTTAGAAGGCGTGTGAACAGCAGAGGATCGAGCTGCCGGGTTAGAACTCGATTCAGAACGGCAATCCGATCTCGAAGTGCGCGTCGACCCGGCTGACAATATCTGGGCGGTTAAGGACGCGTCGCAATGCTATTGGGACGCAAAGCGGAATCGGAGAGTTTTCCGCCTCGTGTCCCAGCAGGAGATGGCGCAGGACAGCCCACCGATCTCTTCAACCGTCCAACCGACGTCGCCGATGGTGCCGGCAACGCGCGCATCGCCAAGTTTGACAAAGACGAAGAGTTCATAAAGTCCTGGGGCAAGCGCCGTGCAGAGCAACGTCTACGTCGGCGATGGCGGCAACAAGCGCATCCAGGTGCTTGAGAACAACGGCGTCTTCAAGACTTCGTTGTCGAATGTCGGCAACCCACAGGCGATGTGAATCAGGAAGGGAGCAAATCCCGTCCTCTACGTCTCCAATTCCAATCCCTGGAATGATATCGATATTGCTGGTGAGATCCTGAAGATGCGCCTGGACGGCACCGTCCTGGGCAAATTTGGCCGTGCCGGAAGGCTGGTCAAGGAATTCCGCGCGGTCAACTTCATCGATTGCCGCAGCGAAAATACCCTGTTTGTCGGTGAGCTCGCTAATCGTCGGGTCCAAAAACTGGTATTCCAGCCCATCTGGACCGGTTCCCTATCGCCCACGTTTCGCTCGGAATCGAAGCCGCAGCACGGTGTAGCTTCTTCACCATCGCAGCACGTTGCAGGCTGGCAATGGCAAATAGGAGGAGTGACGCGCGCCGAAGCGCGGAATGGCCGGTTCGGCTTACTGGACGGGCAGTGGGCTGTGGCTGCCAGCTCCTATGATTTCAGCGTTACTGAGCGCGTTGGCCTCTACCTGTAAAGCGTCGGCGCGCAGGGCCCGTACTTTCGCCATCGCCTGTTTTGCTTCTTCGGGCTTGCCATTAGCTTGTAGCGCGCGGCCTAACGCGTAGTAGGCGGAGGCGTCTCCGGGGTTGAGTGCTACGGCTCGCCTGAGCAGGGTGACGGCTTCGGGAGCCGCATTTTCAGTAAGCCTGGCTTTGCCCAAATAATAATAGGCCGCCCAGGAGTTTGGCTGTTGCCGGATGGTTTGTTGCAGATAGGGAGCGGCTTCCCGTGAACGCCCGGCCTGGGCCAGCAGCGCTCCTGTGAAATAGACGGCTTCGGCGTCCTGGGCGTTTTGAGCGAGAGCGATTTTCAGTTCGCGCAAAGCCTGGTCTGTGTTTCTCTGGCTAACCAGAACTTTGCCGAATTCGCGGTGCACACCCGGCAGGCGATCGTCGAGCTGGATGGCGCGGCGGAAGCCTTCGGCAGCTTCGTCGAAGAGACCTGCATCGTAGTAAGCTCGGGCTAGCAGGAACTCAGCCTTCGGTGGATCGGCTGATTGCAACATCTGGGTGAGGGTCTGCTTGGCTTTAATAGGCTGCTTGTTCTTCTGATAGGCGACGGCGAGCAGGTACAGCGCACCTTGATCAGCAGGCGTGGCGGCACTCAGGGGCTCCAGCAGAGATATTGCGGGTTGGGGATTTCCAGTATAGACGCGGCAAGCTGCCAGCAGCAGCACGGCTTGCGAGTTCGCGGGATTGGTCGCGATGAGCTGTTCGAAGTACGGAAGCGCGCCAGCGAAGTTCTCCTGCTTAAAATAGACCAGACCCAGGTTCAGAAGGATGCCGGGGTCGTCAGGATGAATGCGCAGGGCCTGCCGATACGTGGAAATTGCCTCGGTGGAACGACCGGTCCGGGAATATAGTACGCCCAGATTTCCGAGCGAGGCGATGTCCGAGGGGGATTTGGAAAGAAGCGCTTTAAAGCCGCGTTCTGCCGCAGGATAGTCGCCCGCGGCTAAGGCGGCTGAGGCGGTTTGGAAAACGGATTCGCGGGACGGGTCCTCGGCAAACAAGCAGATGGCCGCCAAACCCCACACCATCCAGGTCATACGGCCATTGTAAAGAAGTGAGACCTCGCGGCGGAGCACCGCGAGGCCATTTGGGTAAGGCGGCTCAGAAAAGGAACTTGCCGCCCAGTTGGACAGTGCGGGGATCGCGTGTGCCGGTGATTTGGCCCGCTGAGCCGATGGTGGCACCGCTGATGCGGTCGCCCGGGTTGGGTGCGTTCAGACCGGTGTTGATGCCCGAGTACTGAGTGTGATTGAACGTGTTGAATGTTTCCAGGCGAAGCTGAATGCGAATGCGTTCCGTGAAGTTGAGGTTCTTGAAGAGCGAGATATCCCAGTTATTGATGCCGGGACCCCGCAGTGTGTTCCGGCCCACGTTGCCCAGGCTACCATCAGCGGGGCGGGAGAAGGCAAGCGGGTTGAACCACTGGAGGCGATTCTGATTCGGAGTAATGGCGCCGCCGGCATAATCAGGGCGCACACCGCCGCCGAGCGTTCCGGGGTTGCCGTTCGAGGTGATGTTGAATGGCTGTCCGCTCCAGAAGCGAGTGATGCCCGCCATTTCCCAACCACCCACCACGTATTTGAGCAGCGCGCCCTTGTTACGGAGTTCGGGCAGCGTGTAGACGTACGTGAGGTTGAAGACGTTGGTGCGGTCATACCCGGCGGGCCCGTATTCGCGATGGCGGTCAAGGAAGTAAGCGATCTGGTCGCCGTCATTGTCGCCGGTGTTCAAGGCTTTGCTCCAGGTGTAATCAGCTGTCAGCAGCAGACTGCGAGTAAAGCGGCGGCTGAGTCGCATTTGAAGCGCGTTGTAATTGCTGTTGGCGCCGTAGTCTGTAAAGTTGACATTAGTGAAACCTTTGAAGGGCCGGATGGCATTCTGCTGGTTGTTCACGGTGGCGAGGATGTTGCTGTTGGTGGTGGTGCCGAGCGGTAACTGGTTCAAATCGAGCTGATATTGCAGGTGACGGGACAAGTTGCCGACGTAAGCGATATCGAGCGAAGTGTTGCCGGTAAGCTGCTGCTGGATGCCGAAGCTGTAGCCATAAGTGGTGGGAATTTTTCCGTTCTGGTTGAAGGCATTGATGCCCACCGGGTAACGCGTGCCGCTTGCGACAAGCGCCGGGGACAGGTTGTCGATATTTCCGAGGTATAGATTCGGAGTGTAAGAGAGGGGCGGATTGCCAAGCCCGTCAAAGCTGTTGATGTTCTGGCGAATGCGCTCATAAAAGACGCCGAAGCCGCCGCGAATGGCGGTTTTGCCAACGCCCGTCGGGTCATAAGCGAAGCCGAATCGTGGCCCGAAATTATTGAAGCGGTGCTGCGAGAAACCCTTCTCGACGCCTTTGGAGTTTTCCTGGACCAAACCGTTGAAGGGATTGCCGGAATTCGGCACGATGCTGCCTTGTTGCAGGCCGGGCGCGGTGTTAATCTGCACGGCCTGGGCCGGATCATAGCGCTTTGGATCGAAATAATTCTGCAGGTACTTGCCGTACGTGTACGTCGGGCCAAGATAGGCCCAACGCAAGCCGTACTCCAGGGTGAGTTTATTACTCACCTTCCAGCTATCCTGCGCGTAGACTTCCGGTTGAATGAAGCGGAACGTGCCGTAGAAGACGCCGTTTGCCTGCGAGACGCTGGTGTAATTGCCCAGCAGTAGATTCGCTACGCCGCTGTTGGTGTCGTTCGGGTTCAACTGATTGGGGTTGAAATCGAACTGGGGCGCGTCTGTCCAGTAAGGCTGCTGTCCGTTCTGATTCAGATTGAAATACAAACCTGCTTTGAAGGTATGGGTACCTAAAATCTTGGTGAAGTTATCTGTGGCGGCAAAGGTTTTGCCTTCACTTCTCCAGTTGGGCGGGAACGAGTAAGAGTAGAAGCCGCCAGCACCGAACTTGGGGAACTTATTCCGGATATTCGACTGGGGATACAGATCCTGATAGGTGAAGCCGAGCTGATTTTTATCGTAGGTGGCCGGGCTGGTGCCGTTGGTGATGTCGACAACCTGGTTGAGGTGGTTGTAGGTGAAGATGAACTCGTTGGTGGCGGTGGGCGAGATGACGTTGATCACGTTGAAGGAGTAGCTGGCGCCTGGTTTTTCGCGGAACTGAGGCAGGATGGGGAAGGCATTGCCGGAGAAGATGCCGAACTGTTGCGATTCCTGCTGTGCGTCATCCACCCAGCGAAAGAACATGTTCATCTTTGAGCTCACCGTGTAATCGGCGCGAACCACTTTCTGGTTCTTGTTGAAGTTGTACGTATCCTGGAAGGGGATGCGGACGGAATCAGGTGTTCCGGGGGTGGCGGCGAAATTGGTCTGCCCGCGATAAGCGCGGCTCAGCAGCTTGGTCCACGCGGGGGCATTCTTACTGAAAATGCTGGGCGGGACAATGTTATTTGGGAAGGGCGTTCCGCCAATCACATTGCCCCCGTTATCGCGTTGGAGGGTGCCCGGCACAAAGACGGTACCGATGGGGAACTTGGTACCCGCAATTAAAACCGGGGTTCCGTCGGCATTGTTGCGATATTGCTGCCGGAAATCGCCGCTTAAGATCTGGGGGCTGGGCACGTCGTAATAAGTGCCGCCGCTGGGTCGGCTGGCCCGGGTGCCTTCGTAATTGAAGAAAAAGAAGAGCTTCTTATTGCTGGGTGTAGACAACTTCGGAATGTAAACGGGACCACCGAGATTCCCTCCAAACTGGTTGAAGCGGAGTTTGCTTTTGTTTTGTCCTTGCAGGTTGTTGAAGAAGGAGTTGGCATCGAAAGCATCGTTGCGGGCGAATTCGTACAGAGTTCCATGGAACGCCTGGCCGCCGCTTTTCGTGTTGGCAGAGATGAGGACGCCCACATTGCGACCGTACTCGGCGGCGAAGGAACTGGCCTGTACTTTGAATTCGCCAACCGCATCGAGACTCAGTTGGGTGTACTGACCGTCATTCGCGCCAACGTCCGTGTTGACGCTGCCGTCCAGGAA
>JAYTGM010000406.1:0-4123 GCA_043733425.1 Terriglobia bacterium | reverse complement strand
CTTCGACTCACGGGCTAACTTCAGCCTTTTGAGCCGTGGCTTGCGGCCAGCGGCCTGGTTGCGCGCTTCCATTTGCCTGACCAGACTGCCGACAGTATTGCGCCTCAAGTAATCCATGATACGCGAGTGCAGGGCAATCCAGCTATTGTGCATCGGGCAGCCCGCCTGGTCATTGCATTCCGGAAAGCCGACGATGCATTTGGCGTAGTGATCCAGGCCGTCAACCGCGTCCACAATGTCGATCAGGCGTACGTCTTTGGCTTTCAAACGCAGGCAGAAACCGCCGCTTGGACCTTTTTGGCTCTTCAGCAAACCCTTGCGGGCCAGTTGTTGAAGCAGCTTGGCAAGAAAGTGGGCGGGAATTTGTTCATCTGAAGCTATATCTTTCGCCATGGCGCATTTTCCTGTTTCCAGGACAGCAAGATGCAGCGAAGCGCGAATTGCGTATTCGGCAGAGCGGGAGTAAATCATCTTCCGAACCCGAGTGCCCAAACGTAAAGAAACATACGGTTACTATCGTAGGTTGCCGGTTCAGGATTTACAAGTCCTAAATTCGATTATTCGCGTTGCGTAAGTTCAAAGTGGCTCAGGGCCTGAGCGTAACGGGAGAGGCCGCGATAGAGAGCTTCCGCCAACTTCTGGCGATGGTCGGGCTTGTTGAGCAGCGCTTCTTCACGCGGGTTGCTGAGAAATCCAATCTCGGCTAATACAGAAGGCATTTGCGCGCCAATCAAGACAACGAATGGAGCTTTGCGTATTCCGCGGTCTTTTGCGCTGGCGCTGTACTTGGTTTCAAAATTTTGCAGAGACGATTGCACGCTTTGGGCGAACTCGCGCGATTCTTCAATTTTGTCGTGCTGCGCGATACTCTGCACCAGATCTTTTAATTCGTAGACGCTGTTTTGAACGCTGGCATTTTCCCGAGCAGCTACATCGAGACTTTCGGCGGACGAAGTGAAATTGAGATAGTACGTTTCAATGCCCGCGACCCTGGTGGCGGATGAACTATTGGCGTGGATGGAAAGGAATAGATCGGCTTTGCGCTGATTAGCTAGACTGGTTCGCTCGCGAAGGCCGATGAAATTATCATCCTGGCGGGTGTAAACAACTTCGCTGCCCATTCGCTGTTCGATCAGCTTACCCAAACGCAGCGCCACATCAAGTACTAGGTCTTTCTCCAGCAGACCGGCCGCGCCGCTGGTGCCCTGATCATGGCCGCCATGGCCGGGATCGATCACGATACGGTTTATTTTCAACCCCAAGGCACGTACCATGGAACGGCTGCCATCCTGCGACAAGCGTTTGGAGGGCGTTGCGGGAGGGGGAATTAGGGAGGAAAGAGCGCTAGGCACAGCCGCGGTGGGCTTGGCAAAAATCTGAGGGGGTTTGGTGTCAGTTGTGGCCGGATTTTCAATGATGGTGAGGGGGGAGGCGAGAGCGGCTGGCATCTTGGCGGGAACGTTGATTCCCGCCGGGATTCGCGAAGGCGGATTCGGAGCCACAACAGTGACGGTTGCGGGAGACTCAACCTGAATGGGCAGCGGAACGGGTACCGGGCTGCCTGAGGGACGAAGCTCCACAATGAGCCGATCGGGATTCGAAAGCTGTGAGGCCGTGAATTCCACGTTCGATTCCAGATCGAGCACAATCCGGGTGACGCCGGGAACGTTTTCCGCGATTCGGATACGCTTCAGCAGCTTGTCATTCACCTGCTTGACTTGAATCTTGCGGCCAGCGCTCTTCGGTTTAGCTCCCTCTATGTCAAAAAAAAGACGCTCGGGATTGGGAATGTGATCTGACTTGTAATGAAATTCGCCCGTGGTTTCGATCGCGACCCGGGTGGTGTGCGCAAGGGTCCAGAACCTTACGTCAGATACCTGTAGAACTTGGGTGGCAGGTTGTGCAGAGAGCGTTACGGATAAAAAGAGGGCTCCGAAAATCAGCCGCAGTCGCATGCCTTACTGTGTTTTGTAGTATATCCTGCCATCGTCGCCGGTTACGGCCTGGATGGAGTGGGGTTCATCGCCCGTTTTAAGTGCAGCAGTCTGCACGGGTTGAGATTTAGCTTTGCGATCCGCAGCCTTCAGTTCGGCAAACTCACGGGCAGCCTTCAGATTTTTGCCCACGCGATAGACGTAGTTGATGGTTTCTGAATAGGGCGGAATGCCGCCGTACTTGGCTACCGCGCCTTCGCCCGCATTGTAGGCGGCAATCACTTTTCGGTAATCGTTGTTATAGAGCTCGATCAGGAATTTCAGGTATTTGACGCCGCCTTCGATATTTTGCTGGATATCGAAGCTGTTCGAGACACCGAAACGGTGCGCCGTGGAAGGAATCAATTGCATGAGGCCCTGCGCGCCTTTCGGCGAGATTGCACCGGGATTGTAATTGCTTTCCGCTTTGATGACAGAGTGAACCAACGGTGCTTCCACCTGATTGCGCTCTGCAATAGCATCGATCAAGTCACTGATAGAGCCAGAGAGGGCAGGCTGAGGGGGAAGATCAAGGGTGGAGGTGCTGGACGGGCTCGATAGCGAAAGGGAAGCCTGCAGAACTACCGGCCGGGGCGTTACGACAACACTGCGAACTAACCTGCCGGTGCGTGCGTCTGTCCGGACTACCACAGTGGTCCGGGTGGCAACGGGTTCGGCTTGCAGAACCGGGACAACTAGAAGTACTGCAAAGAGGGAGCATGGCGCGAAGCGCTGGCGTCGGGTCACGTGTTGAAATGATATCATTTCCTGATGAATGGGGCTGCTGCCCTGGCGGGCTTTGTTTTGGTGGGTGGCAAAAGCCTCAGAATGGGCAGCGACAAGGCTCTTCTGGAGTGCGATGACACTCCGCTGGCTAGCCGTGTTGCAGGGCAACTGAAACAGGTTGCGGACGAAGTTACTCTGGTGGGCGATGCCGCGCTTTACGGGCACCTGGGCTTCCCGGTGGTTCCCGATCATGCCACGGGACGCGGGCCTCTTTCCGGTATCGAAGCTGCCCTGGATTCGGAGTTCGCCCGGGATTGGAACCTGATTGTTGCCTGCGATATGCCTCTGCTGCATGCCGGATTGTTTGCGGAGCTTCGACAGAAAGCTTTGCAAGCAAGCCCGCAAACCGACTGCATTGTTCCGATGACTAGTGGCAAACTCCAGCCTTTGTGTGCGGTTTACCGGCGTTGTTGCGGTACTGTCGTGAGCGGGGCATTGCAAAGGGGCACACGCCGGGTTGTCGATGCGGTTCAAATGCTGCAAGCTGAAGTGTGGCCCACCGAAGACGCTCAGTTGTTTCAAAACGTCAATACCCGAGCCGAATGGCTTCAGTTTCTTCTAGACTGGCAGGCTGCACAACGAAATGAAAGATGAATTTCCGCATTATCTTGAATTCCGGCACGTGTATAAGACGTTCGACAACCCTGTTTTAGTTGACGCTAATTTTCACGTGGATGGCGGAGAAACAGTGGCTGTAATTGGCCGCAGCGGCGTGGGCAAATCCGTCAGCCTGAACATGATAATGGGCTTTCTGAAGCCGGACGCGGGCCAGGTGATTGTGGCGAACGAAGATATTACGGCCTTCACCGAAGACCAGATGAGGCCGGTTCGCCGGAAAGTGACCATGGTGTTCCAATCGGGTGCACTGTTCGATTCCTTAACAGCGGCCGAGAATATTATGTCGTCCCTCGAACTTCGGGAGGATTATGACGAAAAGAGCAAAGAAGATATCGTGACGGGGCTGCTGAAAATGGTGGGTATTGAAGACGCGCGTGATTCTTATCCGGCGGATCTTCCCACGGGCTACCGGCGCGCTGTTGCGATTGCGCGGGCTGTGGCGGCGCAGCCGGAGTGCATTCTTTACGACGAACCCACTACGATGGTAGACCCGATCATGAGCGACCATATGGCCGAACTGATGCTCCGCCTGAAGAATCAGCTCAAGCTGACCAGCGTGGTGGTGACTCACGATCTGAATCTGATGCACCGACTGGCGGACCGCGTGGTGTTCCTTTTCAAGGGAAACGTGATTTTCTTCGGGCCCCCAGGGGATTTAGCGCATTCCGGAAACGCGGACATTGAAGAATTTCTGGAAATGGACCGGGTGCTGCGGCCCTAGTTTCTTTTAGGGCGTAGCGTGAATC
>JAYTGM010000405.1:0-4124 GCA_043733425.1 Terriglobia bacterium | reverse complement strand
CCGTTCACGGTTCCCCCGAAGTCTCAAAAGCTCTCGAACAAGTTACTTCCGCGGCGCGAACTGATAGGGAGCATCGGCTTTGAACACAGGCCGCCCCTTTTCCTGGGATACGGCATATCCAACTTCAAACAGCACCCGCAAATCTTCCACCGCGCCGCTCAAGTCCCAGTCCGGCTTCACCTGGTCGGTGGTCTTGTGATAGTCATTCCGGATGTAGTTATCGCGCACCTTGTCGCCATACCCGGCGGGCTTGCCGACATAGTCGATCCCTGGCGTAGTCTCGAGCGATGGCACACCGCCCTTAGCGAACTCCAGGTGATCGGACCGGAAGTAAAACCCCTCCGAAGGATCCGTATCGCCAGTAACTACCCGCCCCTGCTTCTTCGCGGCACTTACTACCAGATCATCCAGAGTGGAATTACCCAGCCCAAGAATACTGATGTCGTGAGTACGCCCCCAACCCCAGTTACTGAAGTAATCCAGGTTAATATCAGCCAGAGTATGGGTCAGCGGGTACAGCGGATGCTTCACATAGTACAGGGCACCAAGCAACCCTTTCTCTTCAGCCGTAGTCCACAGGAACAGAACGCTTCGCTTGGGCTTAGCCAGCGTAAACGCCCGTGCCAGTTCCAGCACGCCTGCTGCGCCCGCCGCGTTGTCGCTTGCGCCGTGATAGATCTTGTCGCCATCGGTCCCCAGATGGTCCCAGTGCCCGCTGTAGATCACGTACTGGTCGCGCAGCTTCGCGTTGCTGCCCACAACCTTTGCCACCACGTTCGCCGAATCCACCTGTCGCAAGGTGTTCTTCAGATTGAACGAAGCACTAGCCTGCAATGCGGTTGCTTGAAAATCGGCTGTCAAGGCGCGCGCCCGAAATTCATTCAGATCGAATCCCAAATTTCGAAACAGCTCCTGCGCTTTCGGCTCCGCCAGTTGCACCTGCGCCGAAACGCGGCTTGTGGATATCCCATCCCGCAGAATCATCGTCTCGCGGGGAGCGTTCTGCGCGAAGCGCGCCAGGTTCGCCACCCCGTTCCTGGGCACGAACACGGTAATCACAGCCACTGCTCCACGCGCGTAAGCGGTCTCGGCTTTGGTCGAAGGCCGCCCGTAATAGGAAAGCGCGTCACCCAGAAACATCTTCGGGTCAAGCTTGGAACTGTCCTTCGGATCCTTCACTGGCGGGTCGCCAGAGAGCAGCACCACCGTCTTGCCTTTCACGTCGATTCCCTTGTAATCGTTCCAGTGAAATTCCGGAGCCACCACCCCGTAACCCGCAAACACAAGACCCGAATCCTGGATCGAAACCGAAGGAACAGGCTGCTGCGAACTCGCCAGATAATCCTGCCGCGCCTTCATCGCAAACGGCTTCCCGCCAATCGAGAGGCTCAACGTTCCTTCAGACCGTATTCCCCACAACGCCACGTTCTGCACAAAGGTGCCGTCTGGATTTCCCGGCTTCAACCCCATCTTCCGGCACTGCTCGGTCAGGTACGCAACGGTCTTCTCTTCGCCCGGTGTTCCTGGTGCCCGCCCTCCAAAGTCATCGGACGCCAGCACTCGAATGTGAGACAACAAGCCAGGCCCGGTGATGGCAGATTCTGGGTTGGCCGCACCGTACATGGCCACCGTCACGATCCAAAGCGCTCTTCGCATTCCCAATTATGGCCGAGCCAGATACTTCTCGTACAACTTGTGCCGCCGAGATTCCAGATCCACCGCTTCCCCCTGGATAAACACCCGCTTCACGCTTGTGGTCACCTCAAGTGGATCTCCATCCGTCACCACCAGATCCGCTTGCTTGCCTTCTTCAATCGAGCCAAGGCTCTTCTCCAATCCGAAGATCCGCGCCGCGCTCAACGACACCGCTTTGTACGCTTCATCATGAGGCAGCCCGAAGGGCACCGCAGCCGCGGCCTGATACGGCAGGTTGCGGCTCCCGACTCCGCCGAACGTGCCGATCGAAAACGTAATGCCCGCGCGATACAGCTCACCAGGCGTGGTGAAAGCCCGGTCATAGGGATCATCTTCGTCGGTCGGCAAACTCCACGTGGGCTGCAGCACCACTGCGATATCGCGCTTCTTGATCAGGTCCAGCACCTTGTAACACTCCGCCGCATCCGCCAGAATGATCTTCACCTTTTGCCTATCCGCGAAAGCAATGGCTTCGCGAATCTCGCGTTCGCGCACTGCCGTAACGAACAGCTTCTCGGTGCCGTTCAACACCGGCAGCATCGCCTCGAACCGCAAGTCTGTCTTCGTGTGCCCTTTGCGATAGCGCCGCGCCTGATCGAAAAAGTCATTCAGCCGGTGCAGCCGGTCGTCGTGAATCTTCTTCGCTTCCGCATAGGGTATCGGCTCCTGCCGCACGGCAGTCTCCGGCTCTTCATCGTCTTCATCGGATTCATGCGGCACCAGCCGCGTCGTCTCAATCGCCGGAAAGCGCAAGTGCATCGCAACAGTCTGTGTCTCGCCCGCCTCGCTGCGCAGACGGATCAACGAAAGTTGTCCCGAAATCAGATCGCCTTCCGGCACCGTCACCGCGCGGGTGACCCCATTTTCACGAGCCATCGCAATCGGCTCAGCCGCCCAGTTCACCGCGCTGCCCGAAAGCAGTTGCGGCGAGAAAAGTCCCAACTCTCCGACATCCGGGTTCAATCCGTTCATGCCCAATGTGGAGGCCGAATCGATCATGCCCGGATACACATGCTGCCCCGTCACATCGATGACAGGAACACCTTCAGGTGCTGCAAGACCCTTGCCTACTCCCACGATTTTGCCATCGCGCACCAGCACGGAAGCGTTTTGCAGCACGGGTCCAGAGATGGTGTGTACCGTGCCGCCGCGCAGCAGAAACGCACCCTGCCCGTACAACGGCAAACTAGCAACCAGCAGCGCCAGACCTTTCACGTCCGGACAATAGCACGCTACTCTACAAAAAATATGCTTCACGAACCATCGAACCCGACCGGCGAGGCCATGGCACTCACGCACGGTGCGGGCGGCGATTGCAACTCCGCTCTGCTGCTGGCCATCGCGGAAGCATTCACGCAAGCAGGCGTCGCCGTCCTGCGTTTCAATCTCGCGTTTCGCGAACTGCGCCGTCCGCCATCGCCCGCCACGGGGCCAAAAGACCGCGACAGCATCCGCCAGGCTCTTGAGAGCCTGCGATCGCAAACCAGAGGTCCGCTTTATCTTGCGGGCCAGTCATACGGCGGCCGTCAAGCCAGCATTCTGGCCGCGGAAGAGCCGCAAAGCGCCACAGCGCTCGCGCTATTCTCGTATCCACTGCATCCACCGAAAAAGGCCAATCAAATGAGAACCGATCACTTCCCGCAACTCTCGACGCCCGCACTATTCATTCACGGGCCTCGCGACCCCTTCGCCACCATCGAAGAGCTTGAAGCCGCGCGCAAGCTGATCCCCGCGCCAACCGCAATCCACGAAGTCCCCAAGGCTGGGCATGACCTGCTGCGTGGCCGCTTCGCGATGGCGCCGGTGATCTCGGCTCTGCGCGCACTCGCCGCGCTTGCCGCGATGGCTGCCGTCCCGCTCTCCGCTCAAACCACACACAAGCTTCCCGCAACGCCGAAGACTGTCGTAGTGGGTTATTACTCCGCTGCCGCGCCACCCGCTCTCCGCATCAAATCTGGCGACACCGTCGAAATTGAAACCGTTTCAGGAAGTGGCAAGCGCCTGGAAGCGGCGGGTGCCAAGGGCATTCCCCAAAGCCTCTATGACATCAACGACAAGGTGACCGATAAAGGCCCCGGCGGCCATATCCTCACAGGGCCCGTCTTCGTCGATGGAGCCGAACCTGGAGACACGCTGGAGGTCCGCATCGTGAAGATCGATCTTGCCGTGCCGTTTGCCTACAATGCGTTCCGCCCCGGCTCCGGATTCCTGCCGGACGATTTTCCATATTCCCGTTTCAAAGTCATCCCGCTTGATCGCGCCCGCATGGTGGCGCAGTTTGCACCCGGCATTGAAATTCCGCTGCATCCATTTTTCGGCAGCATGGGCGTTGCGCCACCAGAAGGCACGGGCCGCCTTAGTTCCACCGCGCCCTGGTATCACGCTGGCAATATGGATAATAAAGAACTGGTCGCGGGCACCACCCTGTT
>JAYTGM010000404.1:0-4131 GCA_043733425.1 Terriglobia bacterium | reverse complement strand
CTTCCTTTCCAAATGTGGCTCCGTTGAGGCAGGCGACTCCGGCTTCGTTGAGGAGGCGGTCCGCCATTTCGGCGGAGGATTTGCCGGTTTGCCGGATGTTGGCCCACGCGTAAAAGGCTCCCGCCGGTTGTTCGCAAGTGAAGCCGGGGATTTGGTTGAGGCCTTCGCAGAAAAGCTTGCGACGCCTTGCAAATTCTTTCACCATTTCCGTTACGGCATCCTGCGGGCCTTGGAGGGCAGCAAGGCCCGCGAGCTGAGTGAAAGTTGCGGTGCAGGAGTTGCTGTTTACGGTCAGGCGGTTCACAGCGGCGACCAGCCATTCGGGCATAACGCCGTAACCCAAGCGCCAACCGGTCATGGCGTAGGCCTTCGAGAAGCCATCTAGAATGATGGTGCGCTCCTGCATGCCGGGGAGGCTCGAGATGGATTGCGGCGGCGCACCGTACCAGATTCTGGAATAGATTTCGTCGCTAAGCACCATGCAATCGCGCTTGAGCACTTCGGCGGCTACGGCTTCGAGGATGGCTTTCGGTTGTACGCGGCCGGTGGGATTTTCTGGCGAATTGATGATAACCAGTTTTGTGCGGCTGCTGAAAGCGGGCACCTGGCCTGCGCGCATGGGAACCGGCACCGCTTCCAGGTAGCGGATGAGCGATTCGTAGATGGGGAAGCCGGGATCGGGATAGATGACCTCATCGCCGGATTCGATAAGGGCCATCATGGGGAAGAAAATGATGGGCTTACCGCCGGGGGTGACGCAGACCTGTGCGGCGGTGGCCTTGATGTTGCGGGTTTCTGAGATGTGGGCGGCGATGGCTTCGCGCAGTTCCGGCAGGCCTTGAGTGGGGCCGTAGTGGGTGTAGCCTTCATCGAGCGCGCGCTTGCAGGCTTCGATGACGTGCGCGGGAGTGGGAAAATCCGGCTCGCCGATTTCGAGGTGAATGATGTTGCGGCCCTGTGCTTCAAGGGCGCGGGCTTTGACCAGAACGTCAAAGGCGGATTCGGTGAGCAGGCGGCCGACGCGGGCGGCGAGTTTCAATGGATTCGCTCCAGGATGGAGACGACGCAGGTGCCGCCGGAGCCGCCTAAGTTTTGGGCGAGACCGATGGAGTTGCGTGAGAGCTGCCGCTCGCCGGCACTGCCGCGGAGCTGCTGCACGACGTCGCAGATTTGTGCGGCACCGGTGGCACCGACAGGGTGGCCCTTGCTCTTGAGGCCGCCGCTCGGGTTGAGGGGCATACTGCCGTTTCTGCGTGTTTCGCCGGCTGCAGAAAAGAAACCACCCTGACCGCGTTCGCAGAAACCGAGATCTTCCATGGCGACGATTTCGGCGATGGTGAAACAATCGTGCAGTTCGGCGAAATCGATCTGGCGGGGGGCGAGGCCAGCCATGCTGTAGGCGCGCTGGGCGGCGGCACGGAGCGAGGGGAACGTGGTGATGTCCTCTTTCTGATCGAGCGCCAGGTAGTCGCAGGCCTGGGCGATGCCGAGAATGTGAATAGGGGCGTCGGTCCACTCTTTAGCGCGTTCGAGGGGGACGAGCATAACGGCGGCTGCGCCATCGCTGATGAGGGAGCAATCGTAGAGGTTGAGGGGGTCGGCGATGGGCTTGCTGTTCATGGCTTGTTCGAGAGTGATGACTTTGCGCATTTGTGCGTCCGGGTTGAGCGCGCCATTTTCGTGATTTTTTACGGCGACGGCGGCTAGGTGTTCGCGCGTGGTGCCGTACTGGTGCATGTGGCGGCGGGCGATCATGCCGAAGAGCGAAGGGAAGGTGGAGCCGGCGCGGATTTCGGTGGCGCAATCGCCGGCGGCGGCCAGGATTTCGGTGACGCGCGGGGTGGCCTGGCTGGTCATTTTTTCGACGCCCGCGACCATGACGATGTCGCTGAGGCCGCTTGCGACTTCGCGCCAGGCGAGGAAGAACGCAGAACCGCTGGAGGCGCAGGCATTTTCAATGCGCGTGGCGGGGATGAAGCGCATGCCGAGGGCGGTGGCGACGTACGGTGCCAGGTGATTCTGGCCGGTGAAGGAGGGACCGGCGAAGTTGCCGAGATAAAAGGATTCGACCTGGCTGGGCCAGACGCCGGAATCGCGGAAGCATTTTTCGCCCGCTTCGACGGCGAGTGAGCGGAGGTCGCGATCGGGGAAGGCGCCAAACGGGGTTTTGCCGATTCCGATGACGGCGACGGGTCTCATACTTTGACGATAACGCGAGGGGAGTTGCTACGCGGCGGCGGGAAGGGGGTGGGGAGGGCTTACGGCAGGTTCGTGAGCACGGCGGATTGTGCAGGATTGTGCATCGTTTTCGGTTTCGGGCGAGTGCACAACGGGGGACTGCCAGGTGAGAAGCTGGCCGTGGGCGGCTTCCATTTCGGCGATGACGGGGGCGGAGAAATCTTTAAGGGACGGCGGCGGGGTGGAGGCGAGTTTGAGGATGGCTAGGGCGGCGCGGAGTTTGAGGGCGGGTGCGGTATCGGGATTATCGAGGATGTCCGAGAGAACCTGGGAGGCGCGGGGAGCGAGTTCGACCGCTTGATCGTGCCAGACGAGCGCTTGTTCGCGCATGGCGAATTCGATTTCACGGGCGAATGCGGGGGTGGCTCGGCGCCAGTTGCAGATGGTATTGCGGTGGACGCCGATGGCTTGCGCGGCTTGCGAGAGCGAATGGCCGTTGGCGAGAAGCGCGAGGACGTGATGCTGTTTGGGGGTAAGGGTGGGATCGGGGGAGTATTGCGGCGGTTCGGGGGCTGGGGCCATTTTGGTGTCCTTTCAGTTCGGAGGGTAGCGCGCGGGGTGGTGGATCGTGACGGGTGTGATGGGAATTTGGCGGGAATCGGTAGAGATGACAGGGGGAAACTATTTTTTTGGGTTGTGTGAACGGCTTGCGGAATAATGGCTGGATGCTGTTGAAGCGGATTGCCATGCGGAATTTGCTCTCGTTCCGTGACGCGGAGCTTGAGCTTGGGCCGTTGAACGTGCTGATTGGGCCGAATGGGTGCGGAAAATCGAATCTGCTCGAGTGCATTGGGTTACTGCAGGCGTTGCCAACGGATTTGAACCGGGCGCTTGCGTTGGGTGGGGGCGCGCCGGTTTGGATCAACAGTTCACAACGGGCTGGGGAGGTGGCGGAGCTTGGGTGCGAGGTGGAGGTTAGTGAGGGACGAGTTTTCAAATACGATCTTGGATTTCGGGCGGTAGGGCAGTATTTGCAAATTGATTTTGAAACCGGGTCGGTAGGGTCCACGCATAGTCTGAATCGACATGGGAATACTACCGAGATAACGTTTCCCTTGCCGCCACACCATGAGAAAGCTTCGTGGCGTTTTGAGGTACAAGCGAATGAGTCTGCTTTGTCAGCGTACAAGGATCCTAGACAGTTGATTTCGGAAGTGGGCAAGAGGTTAGATGAAATCAAGATCTATCAATATTTTGACCTTCAGGCATCGAGTGCGATGCGGAGCGGCGTGTCGAGTTCGGCGAACCAGGATTTTCTGGAACAAGACGGGTCAAATTTGGCCACGTTTCTTCATCGTCTCGATTTCACCCAGCAGATCGCATCGATAGAAAGCTATTTACATCAACTGTCGGACGACTTTGAGGCAATCAAGCCGAGGCTCGGCGGTTCTTTCATGCAGACATATGTGAGAGAGCGCGGACTTAAACTGGCTACGCCAGGTATGCGCCTGTCGGATGGGACATTGCGGTTTTTGTGTTTGATCTCGCTGCTGATGTCGTCGCCGCGACCTGCTTTAATCTGCATTGACGAACCGGAGTTGGGGCTGCATCCGGATGCGCTGTCGATCGTAGCTCGGGCGCTTAAGGAAGCGAGCGAGCATGTTCAGATCATCGTTACCACGCACTCGCAGGAGTTGGTTACCGCTATGTCGGACCAGCCGGAGAGCGTAGTGGTTTGTGAAAAGCGGGACAACGACACGGGTACCAAATTCGAGCGGTTGTCTGGAGCAAAGCTGGAAAGCTGGCTGGAAGAATACACCTTGGGCGAACTGTGGAGGAAGAATGAGATTGGCGGGAATCGCTGGTGAAGGTTGTTCGCGTTTATTTTGAGGGAGCGCCGGCTCTTGGCCCGGGATTTCGGGTGTTCTACAGAAGATTGTTTGATCTGGCGCA
>JAYTGM010000403.1:0-4150 GCA_043733425.1 Terriglobia bacterium | reverse complement strand
CCGTCGCCTAAGCCATGCTGAAGCTGGTCGAACAAGTAGCTAAAGCCCTGGTGGATCAGCCGGAAGCGGTGGAAGTGGAATCGCGCGAAACGGAGGGTATTTTGGCCCTGCGTCTTAAAGTCGCCACGCCGGATCTTGGCAAAATTATCGGCCGCCAGGGCCGCACCGCCAGGTCCATCCGTGTCATTTTGGGCGCCGCCGCGCTCAAACGCAACCAGCGTTGCACCCTGGACATCGCCGAATAGAATGGACCCCGAATGGGTCACCATCGCCATCTTAGGTAAGCCCAGAGGCAACCGAGGCGAACTCACGGCCATCAGTCTCAGTGATCACCCCGAACGCTTCGAATCCCTCGAACGCGTATTTTGTCAGGCTGGCCCATGGCCCGCCCCATTGCTGTTCACCATCGAAGAAGTCTGGCACCACCAATCCACCCTCATCTTCAAATTCGCCGGCATCGACACCATAGACGCCGCCCAAAAACTCACCGGCGCTGAAGTCCGCATTCCCTTCTCCGAACGTCTCAAACTCGAACCGAACGAGTTCTACCACTCCGATCTCATCGGCTGCCAGGTCCGCCACCGCGCAACCAACCAGCTCATCGGCACGGTTACCGGCTTCGAGGACGGCGGCGCGAACGGTCTCCTCCAACTAGGTCCCCACATCCTCATTCCCTTCACAAGGCAAATCTGCGTCAGCATCACTCCGGAATCTCACCAGATCCTAGTCGACCTCCCCGAAGGTCTCCTCGAAATTAACCAGCAGTGAACTTCCACCTCCTCACTATCTTTCCCGATTTCTTCACAGGCCCGTTCTCCCACGGAGTAGTCGCCCGCGCCGCGCAGGCAGGCTTACTCCAAATCCACATCCACAACCTGCGCGATTTCACCCACGACCGCCACCAAATCGTGGACGACCGCCCTTTCGGCGGCGGCGAAGGCATGGTCCTCAAGCCCGCCCCTCTCTTCGACGCCGTAGAATCCATCCTCCCCAAGCGCACCCCGCAAGACCGCGTCATCCTCCTCAGTGCCAGCGGCCCCGCCTTCCAGCAATCCGATGCCCGGCGCTTGGCCGCCTACACAAACATCGTCCTCCTCTGCGGCCGGTACGAAGGCGTAGACCAGCGCGTCTCAGACCACTTGGCCGATGAAGAGCTCTCAATAGGCAGCTACGTCCTAAGCGGAGGCGAGCTAGCAGCCGCCGTCATCCTCGACGCCACCGCCCGTCTCCATCCCGGGGTCCTGGGCAACGCGGCCTCCGCCACCAACGAATCCTTTTCCGAACCCGGCATCCTCGATTGCCCCCAATACACGCGCCCCGCCGAGTTCCGCGGCTGGCAAGTCCCTGAAGTCCTCTTAAGCGGTAATCACGAAGAAATCAAAAAGTGGCGCAAAATCGTAGGCAGCCGCTTGCCCGTTCACTAAAACATGTCCACCACTCCCCATATCGAGCGTCACTTCAAATTCGGCCCCATTGTCCGTGATCTGGTCATCGGCATGTCCGATGGATTAACCGTTCCGTTCGCTCTGGCGGCAGGGCTTTCAGGCGTCGTGGCGTCCACCCATATTGTGGTCACCGCGGGCCTTGCCGAAATCGCCGCTGGATCGATCGCCATGGGTCTTGGCGGCTACCTGGCAGCCCGCAGCGACGCCGAACACTACGCCGCCGAGCGCGCGCGTGAACGGCAGGAAGTCATCGACATGCCCGAACAAGAACAGCTTGAAGTAGCGCGCGTCTTCAAATCGTATGGCTTGGATGACGCGGCAACCGCCCCCTTGGTCGCCGCACTCAGTGCCCGCCCGGAAGCCTGGGTCGATTTCATGATGCGGTTTGAGCTCGGTCTTGAAGAGCCCGATGCCAGCCGGGCATGGAAGAGCGCCTTGACCATCGCCCTCGCTTATGTCGGCGGCGGCCTGATTCCACTTTCGCCTTATTTCCTAGTGGACCAGGCGTCTCGGGCACTGCTGATTTCCGTCGCGCTCACCATGGTCTCGCTCGCCGGATTCGGTTATGCCAAAGGGTCGGCCACCGGAGTTCCGGCCTGGCGAAGCGCCGTGCAGACCACGTTGATCGGCAGCGCGGCAGCAGGCGCGGCATTTTTGCTCGCAAAAGCAGTCACGTAACTGTCCCAAACTGCAGGCAAAGCGAATCGGCCTTCCGTGCCAGCACACAAAGATTAATCATGGCCCTTGGCGCAAACTGGCAATGTTCATCCAGCTAAGTCGATAACGGGTCAACGCCCGCCACGTCGCATCTCCCAAACTGATTTAAGCCCGAAGCTATCCTGATCGACATAAACACAACTCTGTGTCGAGACCCTTTAGCCTGAGTTCTGCAAGTGGTTCCCAACAATTAAAATTTTTTTTCTCTAACTCGCTCAATAACTTATACTTTTTCTCCCCCAAACTCGCTCCTCCCGTGTGCTCCCTTGAAGCCGGAGATACAAATCGCCATGTCATCCGCCGCGCAAGTTCTAGCCAACCAGCAAAATTCTCTGCTTTCCACCGGACCCCGCACCTCCGAAGGCAAGCTCGCCTCCTCCCTTAACTCGCTGCGGCACGGACTCACCGGCCAAACCGTAGTCCTCCCAGGGGAAAGCACCGAAGCCTTCGACGCTTTCCGCGCAAAACTCTTCCAGGATTTCGCGCCGGCAGGTGCGAACGAAGAACTCCTCCTCCAAACCCTTTGCGATGCCCAATGGCGCCTCGAACGCGCTAACACACTCGAAGCCAATCTCATCGCACTCGCCCATTTCGAAGAAATCCCCGCCCACTTGGCTTCCATTGAAAACGCAGACCAGCGCAACGCCCTCATCACCGCTCACGGCTACGAAAAGCGCGAAAAGCAGATCCGTAATCTGCAGCATCAGGCAGCCCGGCTCCAGCGTACAATCCTCCAGGCGCTGCACAGTCTCAACACCGCCCAGGACCTCCGCCGAGCCATCGAGCAATCCAGCTATCTCGAAATCATCGAATCGCCCAGCTTCACCGCACAGCCCGATCCAAATGGCTTCGTTTTTACGAAGGAAGATTGCACCGGCGAAACACCTTCTTCCATCCTCCGCGCCTCAGCATGACAAATGCGTTTCCACCGCGAAGCCCCAGGCGGCCCGGCTCCAAAGTCTATCCTTTGCGGCTCTGCGAGACATGCGTTTCCACCCCACTTGGTGTACACTATAGGTTTCGTCATGCAGAATCAGTTACTTAGCAATTTCATCAAGAAACACCTCCGAACGGATATCCCCGTCTTCCGCCCGGGTGACACTTTGAAGGTCCACGTCAAAATCAAGGAAGGCGAAAAAGAGCGCATCCAGATTTTCGAAGGCACTCTCATCGCGCGTAACAACACCGGTTTGGGCGATACCATCACGGTCCGAAAAATTAGCTTCGGCCAGGGCGTCGAACGCATCTTCCCATTGCATGGCCGCACAATCGATCACATCGATATCGTTCGCACGGGCCGCGTCCGCCGCGCTAAACTCTATTATCTCCGTGCCCTCAAAGGCAAAGCCGCTCGTCTCAAAGAACGTTCTTAATACGCCCGTTCGTAATCAGCCCCTCGGAAAAGGAACCTGGGTCTGCGATGGTTCGCTTGAGCTCGATATTCGCTCGCGCGGATTTATGTTCATTGCCGGTGCCGATGAGGTTGGCCGCGGCTCTCTCTTCGGTTCTGTTGTAGCCGGTGCCGTGATCCTGTGCCCGAGCAAACCCATCCGTGGTCTTGACGATTCCAAAAAGCTCGAACCGGCCTACCGCGAAATCCTTGCCCGCCGTATCCAGGAGCGTGCCATCTCCTGGGCCGTCGCTTCCGTCGACGCCGAAACCATCGACCGCATCAACATCCACCATGCTTCCCGCCTCGCTATGAAGCTCGCGGTCGAGCAGCTCCAACCTGCGGCAGACTATATCTTGGTCGACGCCTTCCCCCTCGATGTCGCCGTCGCCCAGTTCCCCATCGTTCAGGGCGATGAACGCTGTCATGCCATTGCCGCCGCGTCCATCATCGCTAAAGTATTCCGCGACGGCACCATGCGCGAATGGGACGATATTTACCCCCAATACGGGCTCAGCCGCCACAAAGGCTATCAAACACCCGAGCACTTGAAAGCACTCGACCGCCACGGCCCCTGTCCGCTCCACCGCTTCTCTTT
>JAYTGM010000402.1:0-10956 GCA_043733425.1 Terriglobia bacterium | reverse complement strand
CACTTCGTCGTGGCTCCCTCCAGGTGGTACCTTTTTGCTCCGCCCAGAACCGGCGCTTCGCGCCGCTCACTGGTCCATTTTTGCTCCGCCGCTTACAGTCTTCGATGAACGGCCACATGCGACCCACGGCGGAATCGTTCTTTCACGGGTTTTTCCCGTAAGGAAGAAGCCGATCGATGAGCCAGACTTCAACCTGATTTCCGCCTGTCATAAGTTTTCCAAAACCGAATGCAACGACGATTATAGAGAGTAAATAACCACCTGTAAATATATGTAATCAGGAGAGTTAACTGCTACCAACTAATGCTCATGGTAGCTAGCGTAGCAAGGCAGAAAAGCTCTAGATATTTGCAAATCTGGTCTGGGAAGGACGGCTCAGCCAAAGAGAAATTTTGTCCCGAGTGTCCCGAGTGTCCCGACCACAAACGATGGCTGTGGGCCTCAACGGTTTGATCCTGGTGATTGCGGTTCTGGATAATGGCGGTGCGCGCAAGAGACGAAAGCGACCGTCTTTACTGTTGGTCTTGTAAGTAATTGATGCGGCCCGGAAAGCACTGCTGCGAAGTGGCGGTTGGGCCGTGTTTTTGAAGACCCTATTTTAACCAGCAGTTCAGTTCCGGCGACGACATTCATTCTAGTCAAGCCCAAGAAGAGGTGCTGCATAGACATTTTTCCCAACAGTCACTACCCAGTGCCAATGATATTTAAGGAGCATCCCCATAAAAGTCCCCACAATCATGGAAAAGAGGGAAACTTTGGATAGTGATTTGGTCTATAAGTCCATGAAAAACTTGGCTCCCCGAGAAAAACACAGATCCGAACACTTAAATGGAGAATCTCAGACATGGCACTTTCTCTGGGGCGTTAACCAGCGGCCGGATTTCGGATGAGTGTCCGGATTCGGGAAGCCAAGATTTTTTCTCTCATTCTCCTAGTTAACAGCAAATGTGACAATACTCAATTTATTAGAAATAAAAGACTTGACTCTCACACCACTGAACGGTGGCGTGGCATGTTAGCGTAAGACGTTGTCCGACGAAGTTGATCATCAAAAAGATCCACACTGGCGTAACAATCTCTCGTCGCTACCGCGGGGTTTACCAGCAATTGTCCTTCTGTTGATTTGCGTCGTCACTGCGGAGAGGTTTTGGTGGGAACTTCAACATTTTCGCAGCCCCGGTGTCCTCTTCTTTAGAATTGCCATCGTAGGCGTGGTGGCTCTTTTCCTTACAACGTTATACTGCGGTTTCAAACTTCAACTTCTGATTTGGAAAGATTTTCCTCGTCTTGAAATATCCGCTGCAGGGCTAGTTATTGTCGTCTTGCTCCTGTACGAGCCACTGGCTTTCTTGGTCGTAGCCGCACTTTGTCTAAGTTGCTACGCTTTAGGGTTGGAGCTCATCAGCAAGCTCAATTTGCGGCTGGACTCAACTCTGGAGATGGCGCTGTTATCGACAGGATTAGGATTAGGACTCTTGACGATTGCACTATTCTTCATCGGGCTGCCTGGCGGTTATTACCCCGTAGTTTTCGTAGTTGTATTCTCAGCTTTTCTCGCAGTTGGACGGTTTCACATTTTTCGAATCGTAGCGGCACTTCATAAGGGATGGCGTTCATGGGTGTTTCAAGCCGCCCCCCTCGAGCCTATGGCAAAACTAGGATCGATTTTCGCTGCTATTTTCATTCTAATTGCGTTGCCCGTAATTCTAGTTCCAAGCTTAGCGTTTGATGTTCTACGTTATCATCTACCGGCAGTTCGCCTGTACTCCCTTGGCCATAAGTTGGTGCCGGTTCCGTTCAGTGACTATTCCTACTACCCGCAAGGCGTGGAAGTTCTGATGACGGCAGCTTATAGCTTAGGAAAACAAGCTGCGGCCCAGATGGTCACGCCCGCCATAAGCCTTTTGTCTATTCTGGCCATCTATCGCATCCTTCGTAATTGTGAATATGCCCATGGTGCCGCGCTGACTGGTGTTGTGTGCGCTTTTTCGATTCCCTTCGTGCATTGGTCTGGCGCTGTGGCAAAAAACGATTCCGCACTAAGCATGTACCAATCCCTTAGCCTGCTGTGCGTTCTGCGGTGGCAACGAACGCGGAGCTCCGTTTGGATTCTTCTTGGCGCTTTTTTTTTGGGCTGCAGTTTCGGAGTCAAGCAAGTTGCGCTATTCGGCGCAATTCCGCTTGCCGCCTTCTTTTTCTATGGTGCGGCCGCGGACAAAAGGTGGGTCCGCACTACAGTTTTGTTATTAGTGGTGATCCTGCTTTCCGGGACCCTTTGGCAGACACGGACTTTTCTGCTCACTGGAAACCCGGTTTATCCGGAAGGTGTCGGTCTGGCAGTTAACGCCACTTTCGCCGAACATCACGACACACCTATTGGAGTGCTGAAAAGATACCTGACTCTTCCCTGGCGAACGCTATGGGAGGCGCGGGATTCGTTTGAGTCTCCCCTGAAGAATCCAAGCGGTATCGTGCTTTTAGTGCTCGGACCGGTATGGCTGTTTATGCGCAGGAGAGCGCCAAATCGGGCAGAACAAATTTGTCTCTTGTTCTGCTTGATTTATTTAGCTTATTGGGGCACTGTTCTCACGGTGATTCGGTATGCGATTCTGCCGGTTTGCATCCTTGCAGGTCTGAGCGGCGCGCGCCTTTTTGAGCTGTCTGCCCGTAGCACCGGGGTCAGCAAAGTGGCTTTGTGTTCGGTGTTGGTTTATTGTGAAATTTTCGCTCTTTGCGGGGTGATTATTGTGGAATGGAATGTACCCCAATTTCGCTTCCTGGCCCACCTAACAGATAAAAATGGATATCTCACAGAGGCTTTGGCAACTTACCCCTCCGTCCATATGCTTGAGGGCGTCGTCAAGCCGGGTGATCGGGTTTTTGGCATTAACAATTGCTCCGCCATGTACGCGCCGGCCGCGGCTCAATTCGACTGTGTTCTAGAACCAAGTCACGAACCCGGTAAACTGCTGGCTCTCAGTAACAGAATCCTCAAGCAGCAATACCGGTTTGTCATTATGAAGCCTGGGCCGGAACAGACCTTCATTGCTGAAAGGCTTCAGGGTCGGTTTGCTATGGTTCCTATTTTGATAAATCCAGATTTTAGCGTGTACAGAATAGAAGAAAGTTAAGCTACTGCATGGGCAACCAATCGAAAGCAGTCACCTTGGGGGTTAGCGGATGGCGGATTCACGGGCGTCGAACCGGCGTGGGGCGTTACTTGTTGAACATCGTACGTCATTGGCAAGATCATCAGCCTTTCTCCTGCGTAAACTTTTACTCGCCCCAGGTTGTTGATCGATCTGATATTCCGCTGCCTGCGCAACTTGAGCCGATAGTTTTACTGTCTGCTTGGCCAATGTTGGTTTGGGAAAACCTGCGGCTCGGGCCCAAAATCAAGGATACCGTTTTGTTCTGCCCCTCCTTCTCCCGGCCTCTTTTCACAAGAAGCCGGACGGTTGTCACCTCGCACGATGCAGTGCAACAGATTCATCCGGAGCTGTTTCCAATTTCAGCAAGGCTGTTCTACAACCATCTGTATGGATGGAGCGCTCGTCACGCCACTCTGGTGATCACGGATTCCGAGGCGAGTCGTGAGGATGTGATTCGATATTGGCGGGTTCCACGGGAAAAAACGCGAGTGATTTATCTTGCCCCCGCTGATTTTGTGCACAGAACACGCGATCGAGAGGACCTTGCAGAAGCGCAGCGGATCGTGGGAACCGATAATCCGTTTTTTCTCTTTGTCGGAAAAATTTCCGGGCGCCGTAACATCCCTTGTTTGTTGGAAGCGTTCGCAACATTTAAGAAGGAGACCGGATGCCCACACGTGTTGGTCCTCTGCGGACTAAATCCGCATCGTTTGCAGCTGAACGCACTCTTGATGAAGCTCAAGATTGTTGATAGTGTTCGGTATTGCGAATACCTGCCTGATCGTCAGGTGAACCTGCTTTACAATGCCGCGGAGGCACTCGTCATGCCCTCTGTATACGAAACTGTTTCCCTTCCCGTTGTAGAAGCACAGGCAGCGGGCACTCCTGTGATCTGCATCGGATCAAGTGGCATGCGCGAGATTACCGGAGGGGCGGCCTTATTTGTTGACTCACTTGAACGGGGCCTGCTCGCGGCGGCGATGACGGAAATGTCTAGCGATTCCGCGTTACGCATTCGGCTCAGCGAAGCGGGACTGGAGAATGTAAAGCGATTCTCGTGGCAACGGTGCGCGGCAGAAACATTAAAGGTACTTGCGGAGGCAGCAGTGCTTCCCTAGCAGACCACTTTACAGGTGTACCGTTTCGCCACTGCTGGCACTTTCGTAACCGGCAAACACCAAATTCAGAATTTCCCGGGCGTGCGTGGCACCTTCCAGTGATCGAACGGGTTTCCGCATTTCCGAGAGGAAGAAGCGCAGATGCTCCGCTGTAGCGCTGGCGAACTCGCCCCTTCGGGACGTGGAATATGTAGTAGTTCGCCCGTCAATCTCGGCCCTGGCTTGTCCTCCTTTCAAGAAACCTGCTTTAAAAATCGGTTTTCGAGCAGCCCGCGACCACTCAACGGAAACCCGCGCCACCCCGCCAAGAGAAATTCGCAAGGAGGCGTGCTCGCAATCCAAACGCATTTCCAGATACTTCTCCGGTGCATGAGAAATCCTGTTAAAAGAAAACACGGCAAGGCGTTCTTCCGGAAACCGAAGTGAGGCATGAACCAGAACGTCTGCATCGAATTCTGGACGGGCCCGTGGAATGTGTGCATTTACCGACACAGGAAGAGCGTTGAAAAAGAAAGATGCCAAGTCTAAGGCGTGAGTCCCAAACTCGTACAAGACATATTGCGTAAGTTGGCTGCGCCAGTTCGATTCCCTGGCTGGCGGATGAAACATCTGCTGCCAGGCCTGAAGATAAAAACAGCGCCCAAACTCGCCGCGATCCAGCCTGTCTTTGGTATCGCGGTAAAAACTCATAAACCGGTATTGATTGTTCACTCGCAGCAGCAAGTTTCGCTCGCGCGCAATCTCGATGATTCGATCGGCTTGTTCCACATCAGGCATGAAGGGCTTTTCGCAGAACACATGGGCACCGGCACGGAACGCAGCGTCACAGATGGCAAAGTGCGAAGAGGGAGGAGTCCCGACGATGATCACATCCGGGGCAGTCTTTTCGAGCAGCTCAGCAATGGTCTCAAAAGTTCTCGGGACACCCAGCTTAGAAACTGCCTCACGTGCATCAGCACTTGGGTCACAGCCACCAACCACTTCAATCTCCGGGACCGAACGACAGGCCGGGAGATGAATTCGATGGGCGACTCCGCCTAGACCCACCACTCCAACTTTCACGGCCACCCCTGCAATGCTAGCATCCGGAATTGCGCTTTTCACGACATCTTGTTCTGCGGAACTTTCTAACGCTGGGATCTGGTGAGGTGGTGGCGCGGCTGTTATACGTGGCAGCATTCCTGTGGCTGGCACGCATGGCGGGGGTGGAAGCGCTTGGTGAATTCGGCTTCGCTTTAACAGTGGCTTCCTATCTTTCTCTGTGCGTTCAACTAGGCATCGATCAGGTAGCGGTTCGTGAGGTCTCTCGTTTTCCGGTCAGGTTGGCTTCCTACTCACGGCCGATACTTGGACTTCGTTTGTTCCTAGCGGGATCTGTATATTCGTTGCTTCTTATTTATGCAAAAACAGCGCATTTTTCTTATCGCGCTGCGATCCTGCTGGCCATTTGCGGACTCACGTCCTTCTCATCCGCACTTTCTACCCGTTGGGCATTTCAGTCGCAAAATAGACCCAAACCGCTCGCACTCGCAACCATCGCGGCTCAGCTTGTATTCGCCGCGGGAGTGTCGATGGCAAAGGGCCCAAACGGTGTGTACTGGGCAGCAGGCGCCCAGGTGGCAGGCGAGTGGCTTGCCGCGATTCTTCTTTACGTCTTGCTTCGGCCCAGGGACGCCCGCGGGCCAAGGTGGGAGCCCCAATTCAACAGGAAGATGCTGCTCAATTCGTGGCCTATTTCCGTGAGTCTATTTCTGGGAAACCTGTTGTATAGCTTCGATGTTCTAGCTCTTGGGTGGCTTGCCGAACCTTCACAGGTGGGCCTCTATCTGGCTGTGTATAGGTGCGCTACCGTCTTCTCACCCATTCTCAGCATGCTGCAAATAAGCATTCTTCCAGAGTTTTCTCGGGCGTACCCAGACCAGAAAAAGCTTCGGAGTCTGGCGCGCGGTATTCTAGCTCCTACCTTGGCCATCTGCTGCGCCCTCGGTCTTTTCTTAGCCGTATTCGCGGTCCCCGTTTTAAGAACTCTCTACGGAACACAATATCTGCAAGGTGCGGCACTCCTGCGCATTCTTTGCTGGAGTTTACCCTTCCAAGGAATGCGCTCTGTGCTGCGGCAGGTGTTAGTTGCATGTCATTGGCAGCGGCGCGACTCACTGAATATGGGCTTGGCGGTTTTGACCAGTGTGACACTGGATTTACTGCTGGTTCCGCGCTTCGGCGCGTATGCCTGCGCGTGGGCGACGGTAGCCGCTGAGTTCGTTCTTTTTGCCTTTTCCTTTAGGGCGGCCTGGCAAGCGACGAGGGCCCATCCTTGAAACTAAGCATCGTGGTAGCGTCTATGGAATTAGCACCGTTGGACACTCTCCTCGCAGTACTTAAGAAGGAGATCGGCGGGGAAGCGATCGAGGTGATCCTGGCTTTCTCAGGACGCTCTGAGCTGTTCACCCTTGCAAAATCGCATGGTCTCAAGTTGGTTTGTGTCCCGTGCTCCACCAATCTTTCAATCTTCGAAATGCGAAAAATTGCGTTTCGGACTGCATCCGGCGACTTTGTGGCTTGCCTGGGAAATCGCTACACTCCGCGCCCAGGCTGGATCAACGCAATTGAGCCTGGCAATTGGGACGTTCTCACGGGCCCGGTGCTGCCGTCAATGTACCGGTCACCGATTAGTTGGAGCATCTTCTTCGCCGAGTATTCGCATATAAAGGCGTGCTTGGTTCCCGGTACAGGCGGCTTGCAGAATCCCTCACTTATTCCGGGAGGCAACGTTGTTTACAGGCGATCTCTGGTTGAGTCTGTCGCGGAAACGAATGAGGTCGCGTTTCACGCCCGATTATGCGCCGATGGCAATCGGTTTAGTCAAAGCGATGAACTGACGGTAGAGTTTGCGTCCCCTCCAGGGTGGAACGAATATATTGCTGAGCGCTATTGGCTGTCATATGAGTGGGGTGCTCAACAAGCGCTTGGGCATGGCAAACTGGGAAGGCTAGTGCTGATGCTATCCCGATTTGCGCTTCCGTTTCTGTTGATGATTCGACGAAGCAGATACCTGGTGAACAGCAAGATTTATCGGCTTCGCTTTGTGCGTGCCCTCCCTTTCCTTGCGCTTTACGGCTTTGTTGAGATGATTGGGGAGATGTCCGGCATGTTCCGTAGGAAGAACAGAGTTAGACAAACCGAGCCGCCTTGCTTACACTGAATGGCGGAGTGAGACGCCCCACAATATCGGTTATCATCCCGGCGTTCAACTGTGCGCAGGAGCTGCGCCAAGCCCTTGAAGCTCTAGCGCGATCAAAACAACCTCCTTCCGAATGCATCGTCGTAAACGATAGCTCGACCGATTCAACTGCCAGCGTTGCGCAGGAGTTTGTGGCAATCGTGCTAACCACCTCGGGACGCAACGGGCCTGCCAAGGCGCGAAACGCAGGCGCTACTGCCGCACGCGGTGACATTCTTTTCTTCTTAGACGCGGACGTTTGTGTGCAACCCCAAACGATAGATCAGATTACCGCGGCTTTTAGTACCGATCCCGGGCTCTCGGCCCTCATTGGATCTTATGATGAGGAACCGGGTTCGCAAGACTTTCTCTCCCAGTATCGAAATTTGATGCATTGTTTCGTGCATCAACAAGGGCAGGAACAGGCTTCAACGTTCTGGAGCGGGTGTGGCGCAATTCGACGCTTAGCTTTTGACGAGATGCGAGGATTCGACGAATCCTACCGCAGGCCCGCGATTGAGGACATCGAACTAGGCTATCGTTTGTTGCAAGCGGGCCGCAAAATCGTTTTGGACCGTACTCTGAAAGTGAAGCACCTGAAACGATGGACCTTCTGGGCGCTGGTTCGGACCGATATATTGGACCGCGGCATTCCGTGGACGGAGTTGATTTTGCGCGATCGGCGCATGCCCAACGATCTGAATCTTCATTTGAGTCAAAGGGTCAGCGTGGCACTTGCGTTCCTTACGTTCTGCCTGACCGCCTGTGCGGCAATCTACTGGCGAGGATATTTTCTTGTTCCCCTTTTCGCTTTCGTTTTTTTCCTTCTCTGCCGTTACTGGCTGGATGCGGCTTCGCCAAAACAATCAAAAGCAGCGAACGCCGGGCTCCTAGCAGCAACGTTGAGCATCGCCGGCCTAGCTTACCTGCATCACATGCTAGCTTTAATTCCTCCGCTTCTACTCAGTCAGGTGCTGCTCTTTTCGCGACATCGGTATGCCGAGTCACTGGCAACGCGTAGACGCCGCTTCCGTTGGCCAGCGGCTGTTTATCTTCTTCTATCGCTAGCTGCCTGTATTTACTACCTACCCAGCCATCATTTAATCTTTGCTGTTTTCGCCGTCCTGGCAACGATGGGCATTTTGAACAGCCAGTTCTATCTGTTTCTTGCGGCTAAGCGGGGTTTTTTTTTCGCGGCAGCGGCTATTCCTTTCCACCTTCTTTATCACTTCTATAATGGAATTTCATTTATTGCGGGTGTTGCCAGCCACGGGTGGCGATCTACATTCTTGTCACGGTCAAAGCGGTCTGGCATGGAGGTACGTTAATGCCGCCCGGAAATTCCGCTATTCTTACCTACCATTCACTCGATTGTTCAAGATCTGTCATTTCAACACTCCCCGAAGTCTTCAAGAGTCATTTAGAAATGTTACGGGTAGTAGGCATTCCGGTCTGTCGGCTCGACCAAATTAGTTTCAGCCCCGGCGCGGTCGCAATCACGTTCGATGACGGCTTCGACAATTTCCGGGAACACGCCTTACCCCTGATAGCGGATTATCAAGTGCCCATAACAGTCTTCGTTGTAAGCGGGTATTGCGGAAAGCAGAATAGTTGGCCGTCGCAATCCCCCCGCGTTCCGAGGTTGCCACTTATGACATGGTCCAGCTTAAGAGAAATCAGCGCGGCTGGCTGTGAGCTTGGATCGCACACCGTGACGCATCCGAATCTCACGGAGTTGTCGAGCGCGGAGACGGAGCGGGAATTGCGCCAGTCCAAAGAAGAGATTGAACAGCGTACGGGTTCTTCGGTTCGGTCATTTGCCTACCCGTACGGTGCGGTTAATCCCCGAATCAGCGCACTAACTTCCGCACAGTTCGACCGCGCTTGTGGGACACGGCTCAAGCTTCTCACCCCATCGGCTGACCACACCTGTCTTCCGCGAATCGACGCATACTATTTGCGCGGCACACGGCACCTTAAAACACTTTTGCAAAAAGAAGGCCAGAGCCGGATTGCGATTCGGCGCTTGGGCCGCGAGGCGCGCCAGTGGCTCTTTCAGTAATCGTGACATCTTACGAATCGTCTTTATCCCTTTTCCGATGCCTCTCGTCGCTTGATCCGCAAGAAGAAGCCGGCGAAATTGTGGTGAGTGACTGTTCGCGCATCGATCCATCTGTGGACTTACAAACTTCTTTCCCGCGGGTTCGCTTTCTGCACTTTTCCACCAAGCATACCGTTCCGCAATTGCGATGGATGGCTCTTGCCTTTGTAACGGGAGAATGCGTTGCGGCGGTAGAGGCTCGTTGTATTCCAGCGAATGACTGGTGCGGCCAGCTATTGTCCGCTCATTCCGCGTGGCCGGAGTGCCCCGCGATCGGAGGACCTGTAGCCATTCACGATCATGCAACGCGCTTTGAATGGGGCCTCTATCTTTGTGAGTATGGGCTGTTCGCGCCGCCTGTACGAATTGGAGATACCCGCGCTCTTTCCGGCGCCAACCTTTCCTACCGGCGTAGTGCGCTGGATGCGAGTTCCGACCTTACCGATCAGGGAAGTTGGGAGACGTTGCTGCATGAGCGCTGGCTGAGCCAAGGCCGGCGACTTGCTCTTAGCGGTGCCGCCGTTACGTTCTTCAACTCAATGAGTCGCCATGCCGCGATTCGCCAGAGATGGCATTATGGCCGCGGCTACGCAGCCGAACGGATAAGCGGTAGCCCACTCGCCATACGCATTGTTTATGCCGCCGGAGCGTGTATCCTTCCGCTCCTTCTGATCTGCCGCATCGGCTTGGTGAGCTATCGAAAAAGACTGCTCCCGGAATTCATTCGTTCGCTCTCATGGGTTTCGCTTTTTTGTGTGTGCTGGAGCGCAGGCGAGATGGCCGGGTACGCACTCGGTAAATCTTCAAAGGCTCATATTTTTTAGACATGAGGATCGGAATCGACGGTGGAAGCTGGAGCAATCGCAGGGGTTATGGCAGATTCTTGCGGGAAATCGTTCAGGCCCTGGCGGAAAATGCCGCTCAGCACGAGTATGTTATTTTCCTGGATCAAGCCGGCGCCGATACGTTTGCACCGCTGAATCGCTTTAAAACCCGTGTGGTGTCTCTTACGCGACAGATTGGCGCGGCGGCCACAAACGATGGAAATCGTTCTCTCGGGGATTTGGCCCGCATGGGCAGGGCTGTAGCTAGAGAGCGCCTGGACGTCTTCTTTTTTCCTACGGTGTACTCTTATTTTCCGTTGTGGACACGGGTGCCAAGCGTGGTTGGCATTCACGACACCATTGCCGATCGAAATCCGCAATTTGCTTTTCAAGGCAAGCGCCAGGAATTGTTGTGGAGAACCAAGGTGAAATGGGCAATATGGAACGCCACCCTTGTAATGACGGTTTCAGCTTATAGCCGCGAGTGCCTGGAAAGTTTCTATCGAGTGCCACCGGCGAAGATTCGAATTGTGGCTGAAGC
>JAYTGM010000401.1:0-10978 GCA_043733425.1 Terriglobia bacterium | reverse complement strand
GGAAAAGCTGCGGCAGGTGGCAACGGAGGCGCGCTTGAACTCACTGGAGAGCCGGGTGCAGCCGCACTTTTTGTTCAATACGCTGAATTCGATACTGGCGCTGATTCGGGAAGACCCGGCGGCGGCGGAAGGCATGGTGGAGCGCTTGGCGGTTCTGCTGCGTTTTTCACTGGATGCGAACCAAAGCCGTCTGGTGGCGTTATCGCGAGAGGCGAAGATTGTGCGGGACTATCTGGAAATTGAGCAGACCCGGTTCGGCACGCGCTTGCGGTTCGTGATAGATATACCGCGGCAGTTTAACGAGGTAGGAGTTCCGCCAATGGCGCTGCAGACGCTGGTGGAGAACAGCGTGAAGTATGCGGTTTCGCCCCGGCGGGAAGGCGCCAGCATTCTGGTGAGAGCAAGAGCTGAGGGGGCGGGCGCGATTGTGGAAGTGGTGGACGATGGGCCGGGATTGACGGCAGCACATCTGAAGCCGGGGCATGGATTGGAACTGCTGCAAAACAGAATGGACGGGCTTTTCGGTGCTGAAGCTTCGCTGGAGATTGAAACCATAAGCACGGGCGGAACACGGGTGGCGCTGCATCTTCCTTGGGCGGGTGAAGATGCGACAACTGAAATTGAGCGGGTGCAGAAGATTCCCGCCGGGATGATTATGTGATTCGCGCGTTTCTTGTGGACGACGAGGATCTTGCGCTGCGCAGGCTTTCCCGGCTGTTAACGGAAAGTGGGCGCGTTACGGTGGCGGGAATCAGTCAAGATCCGGTAGACGCGATTGCGTGGCTGTCTTCGAACGAAGTGGAGGTGGTGTTTCTGGATATCGAGATGCCGGGGATGAACGGGTTCGAGATGCTGGGGATGTTGGACCCGCAGCCTACGGTGATCTTCACGACCGCTTATAACCAATACGCATTGAAGGCGTTCGAAGTGAATTCCGTGGATTACCTGGTGAAACCCGTGGACCAGGACCAGCTTCAGCGGGCGTTGAAGAAGCTGGAGCGGCTGGGGGTGGGCGAAGCGCGGCCGGATGCGGCGGAGCTGATGCGTAAGCTGGCGGCTGCACTTGGACAGAGGGACACGCCGATATATCCCGACCGGATTGCGGCGTCGCGCGTGGGGGAGAAGGTGCAGTACATGGAACTGGCGCGCGTGACGCACTTTTTCGCGGAGGATAAGCTGACCTATGCCGCAACGAAAGCGAAGAACCACATGGTGGACTACACCATTACGGAACTGGAAGGAAACCTGGACCCGCGCAAGTTTTTTCGGGTGCATCGCGCAACGATCGTGAACTTGAGCTGGATTCAGGAAACCGATTCGTGGTTTGGCGGCGGGGCGCTGGTGCGGCTGAAAGATGAAAAAGGGACGGAGCTTGCTGTGGCGCGCGACCGTGTGCGCGGCTTGAAGGAAAAGCTGGGGTTTTAAGGGGTTGGCGTCTGCAGGCCGACTGCGGTTACGACCGCGCCGAGTATGCGTCCGTCAGCCTGCGAGGGCAGAAGCGATTTATCGAACGAGAATTTGGCGATGGCGCTTTCGTGAACCAACGCTTCCGGGGGCACCGGGCTTGAATAGGTATAGAGGCCGGGAGAGGTAAAGGTTTGAGGTTGGAGAGCGAACCCGTTGACGACGGCTCTGAGTGTGATGGGGCCCAGTTTGCGGATCTGATCGGGAGACAGATAGAGTTTGACTTCCATGCGGGACGCGGCGCTTTTTGCAGGAGGCGTTCTGAGGAGAACGGTGAACTGGTGGGCGGTCCAGCGCCAGGGATTGGCGTCGAGCGCATAGAAGCCGGAGAGGAGCTGCCGGGCAGACGACGGATCAGACAAGACCAGATAGGTATGAGGCACGAGTTCGGCGGGCCGGACGCGGCGATAGAGGTCGAAATCTTCCGCTTCGAAGGGGGATGTGCGCCAAAACAGCTTGCCGCTGAAATGTTTGACTTTGCTGTAGCCGCTTTGTTTGAGCGGGCCTAACAACCACTCCACCTCCTTAGGAAGGTTGTATCCGACGATGGCGTATTCCGATGCCTGCTGGGCGAATAGCGGGCTTGGATCAGTCATTGGATTTCGGACCGACCAATCCCAGAAGGCCTTGTGGGGAGCATAGTTGACAAAGATACTTTGTTTGAAATAAGGCTGAATGGCCGTGCAGGGATATCCGTACGCCAAGAGAGATTTGCGGGCGATACCGGAAGACTTGAGGTAAGCCGCAGCTTCTTTACTTCCGGAATAGGGGTTGTAGAGATCGTAGAGGGAGGATTTGGCGGTCCAGAAGCATTGGATTCCGATGATGGCGAGAAAAGCGGCGAGAGCGGTGCGCGTGAGTTTCGTGTGGGAGGCTGAGATCCACATGGCGGCGAGCCAAGCGAGAAACAGGGTTCCGGTGTGCCAAAACTGGGAATAGATTATGCCGCCGAAGCCGATGAGCCCGAGGGCGGACAGCGCGAACATGGCCAGCCCACCACCTTGATAGAGGAATGGAAGGGACGCGGCTATTAAGAGAACGGTGATGTATACGTTGCCGGTAAAGCCTTGCTCCAGGAACATGGTGAGAGACGTCTGGAACTTGGGCCAGGAGAGCTGCGCACGGGCGGGAAAATTGACGTCTTGCGCGGGCCAGGTGAGGAGCGCGAGGACGCTGATGAGGGCAATAAAGAAGAGGGCGGCCAGAGCGATGCGCCGCCTGGATTGCGTACTCTGCTGCTTCCAATTGAGAACACCGCCGATGTCAAGCGAAGTAAGTAGAGCCGCGGAAAGTATGAGCCCGTGTACGCTCACACAGGCCATTAGCGCGACTAAGGCGAGAAACAAGAAACGGTGAGTGCGCGCCGCGGGGTACAGCAAAAGACAAGAAAACAGAAGGACTGGAAGCAGCGAGTAACTGCGGGCAACGATTACATATTGAAACGCGAGAAAGTAAGTGAACGGTAGCAGCAGCCTTACAGCGAAAGGGAAGGGTGCGCGCCAGAGTATGAGCGCAGCCGAGGCGAGGCCGAGCAGGCCTGCGAGGACAGCCTCAGACCGATAGGGCAAACCGGCGCGCGCCAAGGCCATGAGCAATGTGTGCCACAAGCCGGGCGAACCTTCGTAATGGAGCAGGCGCGTCCACAGTTCAAGAAACGATGCGTCGCGGGCGAGGAGCCAAGCTTGTGCTTCATCTGCCCAGGGCTCATGGTGCCATGCGATGGTGAGAATTAAAAGAGAATAGAGGAGAGTGGCGAGTGCAGGACCCCATGCGCCGGCCTGTTTGTGAAGGAGACTTACACGGGGTTTGACGCTTTTAGCCGCAATCACTGCCCAACGTAACACGAGGCAAAGGCTTTCTGAGGGGGGCCGCTTAAATTTCGTATTCGGGCGCGGGCGGGTTCGACTTGGGCCGCCCGAAAGGGACATGTTGCCACGCGCGCTCATGTACAAAATAGAGACCGATTTTTATGACGGAGTCCGCAGCCCCCGCACCCAGGGATGCGCCGGTGCTCTTGGTGAAAAAGAAGACGATCAGTGCTGTCGAGGCAGACCCGAACACACGGTAAGTAATGGCTTTCGCGATGCTCCGTGCGGTACTTTCCATGAAGACCTAAGATTACCACCGATACCCAATCGGCATTACTGTGATGGCATGTGGGCTATTATCGGTGTGGTGCCAAAAGTAACGTTTTTACCGGCGAATCAGACGTTTGAATTTGAAACGGGTAAGCTCCCGTATCACGAACATGGGCTTCCGGGAAGCCTGCTGGATATTGCGATTGAAAACGGATTCAACCTGGAACATGCATGCGGGGGTAATAACGCGTGTACGACGTGCCATGTGGTTGTGAAAGCCGGGGCTGAGAATCTGTCTGAAGAAGAAGATGACGAAGCGGACCGGTGCGAGACGGCGGCGGATTTTCAGGTGGGATCGCGTCTAGGCTGCCAAGCCATTGTGAAGGGCGATGTAACGGTGATGATTCCGGCTTGGAACCGCAATTACATTAGCGAGGGCGGGTCTTCGATTTTGGGTGATGCGATTCCTCCTCCGAAAAATAAGATGAATTTCGGACATTAGGACGCCCTGGGCCGCTATCGAAGAGTTGCAGGAGCTTTTCAACTAAATCGGAAGGAATATCCGCGCTGACGGACAGGTCGCGGCCTTGTTGCGAAACCTGAATAGCATCCCAGACGCGGAGCAATTGCGGCTGGCCTTCGGGAACGCTGAGGCGTCCGAAGCCGACCAAGCCGCGGGCAGCATCGGCGAGGGACTTAGCGTCGGCCTCCGTTTTACAGGAGCCCTGGACAAAGGCGTTGAAGCCGTGATTTAGATCGGCGTTGAATTGTGCGCTTTCCAGGTTTCGAAAGATTCGCGCGAAATTGGCGGCGGGCCCGGTTTCGGGCATGTTGTTGCCGAGGAAATCAGCGCCGCCTTCAGAGACCAGCCAGACCTGATTGCGCAGGGGAATGGCCATGGCTTTTTGCAGGAGGGAGGACGGCTCAGCAGTGGCGCGATCGCGGTAACGATCAAGAGCAGCATGCATGCTGGCAGTGGGCCCGGCAATGGCGAGGGTGGAATCCAGAATACAGAAGCCTGCTTCCTGGGCGGGATTTGTCCAGAGGACGTAGCCTTTATAATCGCTGCGGCGCATGTCCTTCATTTTGGCGAGGCTGTCTGGGGTGACGCGGAAAGTTCCACGGGCCAGCAGGACGCCGGATTTTTTGCTCAGGTTGGAGGCGATGAGCAGCTCGCGGACATCGCGGCGGGGATCGAAATTGGTTTCGGCCGCGAATTCGTCAAGCTGTGTGAGCTTCTGTTGGGCCACTAGTTTCTGATAGAGCAGCGTAGATTTCAACTGATCCATTTGCGCGCCGAAGAGACTGACGGAATCGCGTGGGATGAGCTGCTTGAGGACATTATCGATCCGTTCCGCGCTTTGCACGACGGCGACGCAGAGAACACCGGTTGCGAGAATGCGAAGCATTAGAAATTCCGCCTTTGGAACAGCCACAAGCCGCCGCCGAGACACACCATGCCGAACAGGGCGGTGCTCCAGACGGGCATCCAGCTTTCGACCGGCTGCTCCTGAACAATTTTGCCAAGAATCTGGCCGATATCGATGACTTTGGGAAGCAGGTAATAGAGGCCGCGCACGATGTTACGGCTCCATTCGGCGCTGAGGAGGCGTTCGAGCATGGACTTGTTGTAGAGGATGAGGCTGAGGATGATCATGCCGAAGGTGATCATGGTGGCGACGACCGCGCTTTCCCACACTACGCCGACCAGCAGAATGACCGAGAGATACACGGCAAACATGAAGAGGGTGAGGATGCTGCCCCAGAGGAAACCGGCGGTCCAGACACCGGTTTTGACGCCGAAGATAATCCAGAGGGTGAGGACGGGATAGAAGATGTTGAGCGCGATGACCAGCAGGTTGCCGAGGTAGCGGCCGAGGAGGATGTGCCAGCGCTCGATGGGCTTTGAGAGGAGCAGTTCGATACGGCCGGGTTCGAAGATGGTGGGGATGAGGCCGGCGGAGGCGAGTATTGCGAGCAGCATGCCGAACCCGTAAAGCAGAGCAGCGATTCCGGCATGCGCGCTACGGACGGCCTTGTTGACGTCTTGCGTTTGGCCGGTTTTCCCGAAGATGGTCATGGTGGCGATGGCGCCCTGGACCACGTCGATTTTGACGATGAGGAGAAAGAAGAGAATGAGGGCGGTGGAGCAGCCGAAGAAGCCCCAGATGATTTTTCGGGCCGAGGCTTCGCGAAAGGTATCGACGACGAGTGCCCGGGTTTGGAGTGCCGCTCTATTTGCCACTGACGGTCCTTATGAAGATCTCTTCGAGCGAACTGTTGACGCGCCCGAATTTTTCGATTGTGCAGCCTTCGCTGCGCAGCAGATCGACGGCATGATTGGCGAGTTCGCGATTGTCGAACAGCACGCCGGTTGTTCCGTTGACGTGGGAGAAGCTTTTGGCGGTGGATCGCAATTCTGTTTCGAGGCGCTCTGGAATGGCCTCGGCTTCGACCTGATAGCCGCTACCCGCGGTGAGGTCTGAAATTTTACCTTCGAGGGCAACTTTGCCGTTCTGGATGATGGCGACATCGCGGCAGAACGTTTCGACTTCGACCAGAAGATGAGAGTTTAAGAAGATGGTGACGCCTTTATGTTGGAGTTCTTCGAGGATGTCGCGGATTTGGCGGCGGCCGACGGGATCGACACCGTCAGAGGGCTCATCGAGGACGAGGAGTTCGGGCTCATGCATGAGCGCTTGAGCGAGGCCCACGCGTTGCAGCATGCCTTTTGAATATTTGCCGAGGCGCGTGCCGCCCCACTGGGCAAGACCTACTTTATCGAGCAGTTCCGGAATGCGGCGGCGGCGAAGGGCGTTATCCATGCCGCTTAGGGCACCGTAGAAATCGAGCATGCCGGTGCCGGTCATGTAAGTGGGGAAGCGGTGATTTTCGGGCAGGTAGCCGATGAGCTGGCGCGCGCGGCGCAGTTGCGTGTTTTCTCCGAAGACCTTCGCCATGCCCGAGGTGGGATGCGCTGAGGACAGCAACATTTTTACGAAGGTGGTTTTGCCCGCGCCGTTCGGCCCGAGGAGCCCGAAGGTGGTGCCGCGTTCGACGCGCAACGAGATGCCATCGACTGCAAGGAAGGGCTTGCCGCGCCAGCCACGGGAGAAGCTTTTGGTGAGACCAAGGGTTTCAATTGCGTAATCAGAGGTCATGGGCGGCTATTGTCAGAAACGAGATCTACGGTGCCAGAGTTCAACTGTATTATCAACCTTCGTATTATGAGCAGATGCGCATTGACGCTCACCAGCACTTCTGGCAACTGACGAAATTCGATTATGCCTGGATGCCGGAAGGGGAGAGCGTGCTAAGGCGCGACTACCTTCCCGAGGATCTGGCGCCGATTCTGAAAGAGCACAGGTTCGATGGCTGCGTGACGGTGCAGGCGACCACGGATGCGGGGGAAGCTGGGTGGCTGCTTGGGTTGGCGCGGGAGAATTCGTTCGTGAAGGGCGTTGTGGTGTGGACGGATTTGACCAGCGCCGATTTGGGGCGGGAACTGGACAAGTTGCAGCGTGACGCGAAATTCCGCGGCGTACGCCACCCTGTCCATGATGAGGAGGATGCGCGATGGCTGCTTCGGGAGGATGTGCTGCGCGGCCTGGCGGAATTGGCGCGGCGCGACGTTCCGTATGATTTGCTATTGCGCCCGATTCACTTGCCGCTGGTTCCACTGGTGGCTGCGAGGGTGCCTGGTTTACGCATGGTGATCGATCATCTGGCGAAGCCTTATATTGCGGACCATTTGCTGGAGGGCTGGGCTGAAGATCTGGCTGAGGCGGCGAAACTGCCGCAGGTATTTTGCAAATTGAGCGGAATGGTGACTGAGGCGAGTCCGCAGAGTTGGACCGCGCGGGATTTGACGCCGTTTGTGGAGCATGCGCTTCAGGTGTTTGGGCCTGCGCGCTGCATGTTTGGGAGCGATTGGCCGGTGTGCCGGCTTGCGGGGAGTTGGAAGCAGGTGCTGGCGGGGTTTACGCAGGCTTGTGGGCCATTGCCGCAGGGGGTGCGGGATCAGTTGTTAGGGGAGACGGCGATCCGGTTTTATGGGTTATGAGCAAGTTCTTTGGTCCGAGAACCTGGATGCCGCTTCGACCAATTGACCTGGCGGAACTATATGCAACCGCCAATTTCGCTAAAATGGAAAAAACATGACACATCCAAATTCTTTTGGTGCAATGGCGAACCTGCGCGTGGGTTCGGCAGACTACCGCATCTTCCGTATTAACGTTCTTGAAGAACTCGGGATTGCCAATGTATCCCGCCTTCCTTTTTCCACCAAGATCCTGCTGGAAAATTTGCTTCGGATGGAGGACGGCCACAAGGTTCAGGCCAAAGACGTGGAGTATGTGGCACGCGGTGTGGATTCAGCGGATGCAAAGGAAATCAGCTTCATGCCCGCGCGTGTTTTGCTGCAGGATTTTACAGGCGTGCCGTGTGTGGTGGATCTTGCGGCGATGCGCGATGCGCTTGCGGCGCTGGGCGCGGACCCCACCAAGGCGAACCCGCTGCTGCCCGCGGATCTGGTGATCGATCATTCGGTGCAGGTGGATAGTTTCGGCTCAAAGGATTCCTTTTCCATTAACGCCCTTCTGGAGAATCAGCGGAACAACGAGCGCTACATGCTGCTGCGTTGGGGGCAGACCGCTTTCGAGAACTTTCGCGTGGTGCCACCCGATACCGGCATTGTTCACCAGGTGAATTTGGAATACCTTGCGCCTGTGGTGTTCCAGCGGCAGACTGCGGATGGTCTGGAAGCGTATCCGGATACCCTGGTGGGCACCGATTCGCATACCACGATGATCAACGGGCTTGGCGTGGTGGGCTGGGGCGTGGGCGGCATTGAAGCTGAAGCCTGCATGCTGGGGCAGCCCATTTCCATGCTGCTGCCGCCTGTTGTGGGGTTCAAACTTCATGGCAAGCTGCGCGAGGGCTGCACCGCAACCGATCTGGTTTTGTACGTGGTTCAGATGCTGCGTAAGAAAGGCGTGGTGGGGCAGTTCGTTGAATTTTATGGTGCGGGGCTAAGCGCTTTGAGCCTGGCCGACCGGGCTACCGTTGCGAACATGGCCCCCGAATATGGCGCGACGATCGGCTTCTTTCCGGTGGACGAGGAGACTCTGAATTACCTTCGCGTGAGTGACCGCTCCGCCGATCAAATCGCGCTGGTGGAAGCGTATTGCAAAGAGCAGGGGTTGTTCCGAACCGATGCGCAGAAAGATCCGCTGTTCGCGAGCACGATAGAGCTTGATCTGGCAACCGTGACGCCGAGCATGGCGGGCCCGAAGCGTCCGCAGGACCGCGTGGATCTGCCGGGGGTGAAGGCGAACTTCCGCGAGGCTTTCAAGGAATCTAAGACTTCGAACTTTGAAATGGGCGGCGAAGCAGTGCAGATGAAATCGGGCGCGGTGACCATCGCGGCGATTACCAGTTGCACGAATACTTCGAATCCTTCAGTGATGCTGGCGGCGGGCCTGTTGGCGAAGAAGGCAGTGGAACGCGGGTTGAAATCGAAGCCGTGGGTGAAGACCAGTCTGGCTCCGGGATCGAAAGTGGTGACAGAGTATTTGGATCATGCTGGCCTCTCCCCGTACCTGGATGCGCTTAATTTCAATCTGGTGGGTTATGGCTGCACGACATGCATCGGGAACAGCGGGCCATTGATTGATGAAGTGACGGCCGCGATTCAGAAAGACAATCTGGTAGTAGCGGCCGTGCTGAGCGGCAACAGAAATTTTGAGGGGCGCGTGAATCCGCTGGTGAAGGCGAATTATCTGGCGTCGCCGCCGCTGGTGGTGGCGTATGCGATTGCGGGTACCGTCGATATCGATCTGCAGAACGACCCGATCGGCAAAGATGGGGAAGGGAAGAACGTTTACCTGCGCGAGATCTGGCCCACTTCCGAAGAAGTGCAGCAGGCGGTGCGGGACAACATTACGCCTGAAATGTTCCGCAGCGAATACGCGAAAGCTTTCGAGGGCGATGCAACCTGGAAGGCGATGCAGATTCCGACCGGCAAAATTTACGAGTGGGACAGCGCGTCCACTTACATTAAGAAGCCGCCGTATTTCGATAACATGCCGCCGCAGGCACCGGAGCTGATCAAAGATCAGATTTTGGGCATGCGCGCGCTTGCGGTGCTGGGGGATTCCGTTACTACGGACCACATTTCGCCGGCGGGTAGCATTGCGGTGAAGAGCCCGGCTGGCCAGTATCTGGTCTCGCTGGGAGTGATGCCTTCCGACTTCAACAGCTACGGCGCGCGGCGGGGTAACCACGAAGTGATGGTGCGCGGCACGCTTGCAAACATTCGTCTGCGCAACCAACTTGTGCCGGGCGTGGAAGGCACGTACACGGTGCACCTGCCCGATAGCGAGCAGATGTTTATATATGACGCGGCGATGCAGTACGAGGCGGAAGGCGTGCCGCTGATGATTCTTGCGGGCAAGGAATATGGCTCTGGTTCTTCGCGCGATTGGGCTGCCAAGGGCGTAAAACTTTTGGGCGTCCGGGCCGTGATTGCTGAAAGTTTTGAGCGAATCCACCGTACCAATCTGGTGGGTATGGGTGTGTTGCCGCTGCAGTATCTGCCGGAAGAAAACGCGGCATCTCTCAAACTCAGCGGCAAAGAACTCTTCCACATCGAAGACGTACGCAGCGCCATCCTGACCGGTACCAAAGTCAACATCACCGCGGTCTGCCCCGATGGCAGCCAGAAAAAATTCCAGGTCCTCTCCCGCGTGGATACTCCGCAGGAAGCCGAATACTTCAGGCATGGCGGCATTCTTCCTTATGTCCTGCGCCAATTGGCTGCCGCTTAGTCTCATCCTGCTGTCGGGCTGTTCGCGGCAACAGCCGCAGCCCGTATGGCAGGTGCCGGTCATACCCGTTAGCGAATGGGAGCTGCAAGCTCACCCTGAACGCTGACGCACTTACAACGTTGGCAATGATCGTCAACACTTCACCCAGAGTGCCGAGGTGAGTACGGTTACCGGCCCGAAGATAGAGTTCGCATTTTCTCCCTTTGTTGTCATCGGTACAGTGCGTGACCAGCAAAGCTATCTATCCGAAGACTCTCAGGGCTTATATACCGAATGGACCATTCAAGTCGATAGCGTGTGGTCTCAACTCGATCCGCCACGTTTGAAGCCGGGTGTCACGATAGCAGTGAACCGGGTCGGGGGCTCCCTGCGAATGCCCTCGGGCGAGGTCAGGACGACTACTGTTTCCGGCATCGAAGAGCCGTTCGGTCCGCAGGGCCGTTATCTACTCTTCCTTCGCTATGATGACGAGGCCGATTGGTTCGATCTCGATAAAGCGTGGGAAGTCCGCGACGGCAGGATGGTACCGGTCGATTCCTGGGACCGGGGTTCCATGTTTGCAGGCAAGCCGCTTGAAATGTTCCATCGGGCCTTTCAAGCGAGAGAAAA
>JAYTGM010000400.1:0-4171 GCA_043733425.1 Terriglobia bacterium | reverse complement strand
ACATAAACGGTTCCGCAACGCCCCCCTTTGTTGTTTATGCCGGGCCACTAAATATCGGGTGGTATTACACACCCGCTTTGAGTTACACCTTGAATGGGATCTCCACGAACTTTGAACCCGTGCCGAACGGCACCGGAACAAGAACGATAACTCTTCAGATCTGGACCGATCGCCCCGCTGCGGGAGGAGCACTACTGGGGCAGGGAATGTTCAGCGCAAACAGCCAGACCGGGGGAACTCTTGGAGTCACGTTTCCCAACGTCGCTTTGTCTTCCGCCTCCACCTACTTTGTGGATTTTCTGAACACGCAGGGAATGGGCGTGAATTTGGGGCAATGGGCGAATGACGCGAACGGCAACCCTCACCCTTCAGCGGGCGCTACGACGAACCTGGGCGGGTGGTATGCGGACGGCTCGACAGGAACATTTCCTGCCAGTGGGTTTAATGCCGGTCCCGCATATTACACCACCAATACCGGTAACGTTAGTTTTTCAGAACCGATCCTTAACTTTCAAGGTCCAGTTGTCACCAGCACAACTCCGGAACCCGCCACTTTCGGATTCGTAGTGATTGGAGGTCTCGGGTTATTTGCGGGAATTCAATTGAATCGCCGTTCCGTTCATCGCGGTATTAGATAGCACTTGTTGTAAAGTTCCGCTGCTGCGGTGAAACTCGCAACAAGGTCGCAAAGCAACATGTGGCCTTGTTGCGGGTACTGGAATCAAATTAGTTTTTACGGTAAGCGACAAACCCCCGGTAGTTGAAGGCCGGTAAGGACGGGGCGGCATGCTGCCTCGGAGGACGTCGACTTCTATGGCGGAGAGAAAACCCCATTTGCGTCCTGGACTGGACTACTCCCATTCGGACACGTTGAAGAATTTCTTGCCTCGATTCACGTCTACCGCGATGGCGAGAGACAGAGGTGGAATTTTTGCATACCAGGGCCATTCCGTCCGGTTCGAGTGGCAGTCTTTACATGCCCGCTCAAAAACCCGCGCCACAGCGACGGGCATACCCGCCGGGGAAACAGCGGGACCGGCGCCGTAAATCCCCGGATGCCGACCGTCACTTCTCACGACGGTGACGATGAGAAAAAGACACAACCCCAAAACTATCGCGGCCCCTGCGGCTTTTATGGCCATATGCCTGATTGTTGGCACCGGCCTTTTCGTGACTAGTCAAGGATATTTACTGTTGTTGTGAATTTGTTTCTGACTTACGCCGGCAACCTGATCCAGAAGCGCGTTCCCTGTTCAAAATCCTGATCCATCCAAAGTTCGCCTCCATGGGCCTCTACGCTTTCCCGCGAAAGGGCAAGACCCAAGCCAAGCCCATTCTTTTTTCCCGCCGTGGCGAAAGGCTGGAAGAGAACGTTGCGAATTTCGGCGGGGACACCGGGACCGGAATCCTGGACAGAAACCCAGGCGGCACCATCGCGGGTTTGGGCGCCAATGGCCAGCGTGCCACCGTTGGGCATGGCTTCGATGGCGTTGCCGATCAGGTTGAGAAATACACGTTCCATGCGAGCCCGTTCAAGCGGCAATTCAATCTGATCAGGAACTGCAATGTCGATCGATACGCCATTCGCCTGGGCGGCCGAGGAACTTGCGTCGGCGGCAGCATGAATGACTTCACCCAAATGGCAGACTTCAGCCGGCTGGGTGCGCCCGCGTGAGACGTCCACAAGCTCCTGCAGCATGTCCTTGATGATGCGGGAAGAGCGGTAGATATTGCCAGCAAGACGTTTGGTCTGAGCCGGGTTCCAATCCGCATCCATCAGAAGTTCGGAGCCGCCGTAAATGGCGGCCAAAGGATTCCGCAGGTCGTGAACAATGGAGGAGGAAAGCTGTCCGATGGTATGGATGCGTTCACGCGTGATCAGTTCGGCACGCGCCTCCTGAATAGAATGGCACATCGTATTAAAGGTTTTGGCGAGACGGCCAAGCTCATCCTCCCCGACCATGGGAACGCGGACCGCGTAGTTTTGACGCGCAATCTCCGTGGCGGCGCGATCTAATTGCTTGACCGGTTCCAGAATTCTGCGCGCCAGCCAATAGCTGACTGCCAGGGCCATGAGGATTGCGGCCAGCCAGGTGAGAACTAAGTTGCGCTGCAGGACAGCTAAACTTTCATGCACGGCTCCGAAGGAGCGGATAATCAGCAGATCACCGATCGTCTTACCCGCGACACTGTGCAAGCTGCTTCGAATGACACCGTAATCGTTTTCGCCAGCGTGCACCCTGCGGAAGCCCGCGACCGTTCCAGATTCGTAAGCGAGCGCTGTACTGAGAGCAGCGGGCAAGGTGGAAGCCACCACCTGGTTGCCGGATACAAAGACGAAGTCACTCTTGCCGGTATCGCGTTTGAGCTGTTCCGCAACAGCAGTGCTCACCGGGAACCCCGCCACCAGCACGTTCAGAAGCCCGAGGCCCTGGTCAGTGCCTACATACACCGGCGTGACCACCATCTGGTAAAGCAAACCTTTCAACATGACGAAGCCCGAGGTTTGGGCGGGAAAGTTATGCGCGGCATCGCGAACGGCGCGAATATCGCTGCCCAAATTTTGCACTCCGCCCAGCGACGCAATTACATTTCCGCTGGGGTCGGTTACCAGAAAAACGCCGGCGGTTTCGGAGATCTTAGACCACATCTCGCCCGCTGTATCACGGATGGTAGCCTGATCGCGCGTGCTGAACGCGGCGCGCACATCAGACATACTGCTGAGCACCAGGCTTACGGAACTGAGCATGGCCGCGCGAGAGTGCCACAAGGATTCGTAGGCTTTGGCACTCACTTCCATTTCGTTTTCCACGGTCTGCGACATGGCCCGCAGCATCTGGTCCTGCACGAACCAGCCCGTGAGCGCCAGCAGAACCGTGATCGCGATGGAGGTAGAAAGCAAAATCTTCCAAAGCAATGAGAGCGACTTCAGGCGAGGCACCGCGCTCATTTGCGAACACCCGGATAAACTGAACGGTCGTCCGTGCCTTGAGGGTAATCCTGCCCATGTTTGTTCTTGTGAGGAGAGGGCAGATAACCGGCTTCCGAGATGGTGATCAATGGCTGTTGACCTGACTGTGCAGATGGAATTTGCACTGTCCGGGTGAGCGCGCGGAGGGCTTCTTCGGTGGCGCGTTCGTGATATACCCGCATCTCATACGGTCCTGGAGGCGCGTTGATGGAATAAATGCCGTCGGTGCCGGTGACCGCAAAATATGGCGTATCGAGCACCACGATGACTGCGCTCATAGCGGAGTGGATATTGCAAAAGACGCGCACCGCGCCGGGTCTTAAAAAGCGCACGGAACGGCTGGTGCCGGGCGGGTACAATCCCACGTCGAAGATCTGTCCGCTATAGCTGGAGAAGGCATTGTGAAAAATGGGGTCGGCATTCGGAAAGTCGATTACGGAGCCGGTTTCAATGGCCAGCAGATGGGGGCGGAACATCTTGTCTTTCTGCAGGATTTCAAAGTGTCTTGTGGGCGCGGGCTGTCTTGGGCGCGCCTCCAGAGGATGAAGCGAGACCACCACACCTGAGAAATCCGCGCGCTTGCGTACTGCTGGATCGCGGGAATCTTTCAACTCCACTCGGCCCCGGAAGCTGGGGGGCTCCGCCGCTTGCAGGAAGGCGCTAAAACAGATAAGCCAGAGCCAGATCATAGTGGTTATTTAATCGAATTCCCTGGTTCAGGAAGCTGGTTCTGGTTTGGGATACTTCGAAGCTACCGAGGATGTTTGGGGCAATCCGGTACATCAGATTTCCCGCATACACGAAATTCCGCCGGGGAGAACCGGACGGTATGTCAGCGGCACGATTCAGTTGTTGTCCGCCGTACATATGAAACGTCAGTTTTGGTGTTGGGAAGATCGCAATCTGGCCCCAGCCGCCAGTGCTATGGACGGGCCTTGCCACACCCGGCGCAAGTATCAGGAAGGCCTGGCGCAGCGCACCCAAACCGGCCACGTTTTGGCCTTGAAAGAGAGCGCCCGTGACCTCCACATTTTTTGCGGGACGCAATAATCCGTCGAACGTGAAAATTCGACTATCCACCGAAGTTCCTGCCACATGGGTGGTGCTGCCGTGATACCCCGGGGCGAATTCAAACCGGCGTGCACCGCTCTTGTGCCAGAACTCGATACGCCCTTCGTATCCGGGGCGTGCGCGCTCCAG
>JAYTGM010000399.1:0-4185 GCA_043733425.1 Terriglobia bacterium | reverse complement strand
CGCTATCGCCCGCTTTCAGCCAGCGCGGCGGGTTGTGGGAAAAGCCTACTCCCGAAGGCGTGCCGGTTGAAATCACATCGCCGCATTCCAGCGTGAACACGCTCGACAGGTACTCGATCAACTGCGGTATGCGGAAAATCAGCTCATGTGTATTGGAGTTCTGGAGCGTTTCGCCATTGATGGTCAAACTGATATTCAGGTTATGCGGATCGCCGATCTCATCGGCGGTCACCAGGTAAGGGCCCATCGGCGCGAACGTATCGAAAGTCTTACCGATCATCCACTGGCTGGTGGCAAGCTGAAAATCACGCGCGCTGACATCGTTCATATTGGTGTAACCGAACACGTACTCTTCCCAATCGGCGGCTTTAATATGGCGGCCATTTTTGCCGATCACCACCGCTAACTCCGCCTCATAATCCGGCTTGGTGGAATTCTTGGGCAGCACAATCGCCTCGCCCGGACCGATCACGCTCGAAGCATATTTCGAGAACACTACCGGAATCGTCGGTATTTCAAGCTTCGATTCAATGGCGTGCTCGCGATAATTGAGCCCGATGCAGATGATTTTCGGGGGCCTCGGAATGGGTGCCATTAAGCGCACCGAAGCAAGCGGAAACGAAGCATCCGGCACGCCGGTCTCAACAAAGCTCTTGATGCGGAGCAGCGCTTCCTGCCCCGCGGTGATCACTTCCAGCACGGAATGAAAGCCCGCGCCCGCCAGGCTCATCACCTGATCGTTCGCAACTACGCCCGCATGGGTATGGTTATTGTGGTGAAACGTGACAAATTTCATGATTGAGAAAGAATCAACAGTCTAACATCGCGCTCATCTTTTCAAGTCTTCTGCAGGAGGCTGCTCATCTGGCCGGTAGTATAGTTCTGCACATTCCTGCGCCAGCACCCCGCCTGCCACTTCGATATCGTTCTTGAACGCGTCGCGAATGAAGTCGGCTGTATTGAAATGCCGCTCCTCGAAGTACATGCTGTGCACGTCATTACGTGACGCGCCGAACACAATGCGGCTCACTTTGGCCCACAGGCAGGCAATGGTGCACATACCGCAGCACTGCAGCGTGCAATAGACCGTGCAGCCGCTGAAATCAAGCGAACGCTGCTCTTTCCCAAGCCTGCGCAGCGTTACGATTTCAGCATGAGCCGTGGGGTCGAAGCAGCCATCCGCCTCATTGTGGCCCTGCGCCACCACCCGGCTATTGCGCACGATGACGCAACCCACCTCACCCGCGCCCGGCGTACAGTCTCCGATGCGGGCCTGCTCAAGCGCCATCCGCATGAACTTTTCGTCAATTGTCTGCTGATTGTTGTTCAAGCCGGGCACTCTTCATTTTCACAGGCATAAACTGACAGAGTGCGATCCACTCTTTTGCTTTTGGCCTTTTCCGCTCTTCTGCGCGCGGGTGCCGGGCAGGAACTGGTGGCACAACTTGCGGGGCTGCGGCTTGATCCAGCCGAATGCTACCGCATCCGCGAAGTGAACCTGGTTCGTGATGAGGCCCAATTCTTCTTCACCGATGGCTACCTGATCTTCACCAAGCGCGTGGGCAACAACCCGGTGGCCGCATTCTTCAGCGCCGACTTGGAAGGGGGAGACGCGGAACTGCTCCTGCTCCCTCCCTTTCGCAATGAACGCCGCTTGCTGAACGCCCACACCGGCGCACCGAATCTGGAAGAACATTTCAACCAGGCAGGCATGGTCTTTGCAGAGGACACGTACCGCGAACTCATGTCTGAGATCGCCCGCAATCCTTTCAACAAGAAGAGTCTTGAAATGGGTGTGCTCCTGGCGGACCGTTGGTCGCCCTTGATCCAGAGTATGGAGGCAAGCTTTGGTTTGCGGCTTTCTACCGACATTCTTTCTCCGGCATCGAACAGGAAAGGGCTGCTGGCCGCTACCCTCGCGGGCGCCAAGCTGGGGGCGTTCAACGTGGTCTTCGATCCGCGCGTGACCGAACAGATACTCGTCGGATCCACCAGGGAAGGCCAGTTCGACGTCTGGAGCAGTTTCACATCGCGATCCTTCCGGGCACATCCCTTTACTCCGGAATTCACTGTCCGTGATTACCGTATTGCAACCAGCATGGACGCCGATCTCACCATGCACTGCACCACGCGCGTGACCGTGAAAACAATATTGCCCGAAGCGGTGCTGCCTTTTGAGATTTCAGAAAATATGCGCGTCACCGCCGCCACGGTGAATGGCGAAACCGCTGAGGTGCTGGTCAGTCAACACGCCGCGAATCAGGCGCTGATGGGCGTTAATGAGGTTTTTGTCATTGTCCCCGCACATCCCTTACGCGCGGGAGAGGCCGCTGAAGTGGTGGTGCAGCATGAAGGCAAAGTGATTCAGGATGCCGGCAATCACGTTTTCTCAGTCGGTTCGCGCGGCAGTTGGTATCCCAACCGGGGACGCCAGTTCGCACGCTTCGATATGACCTTTCATTTACCGAAAGAGTTGGACCTGGTGGCGGCGGGCGATCAATTGGAAGACCGTGTGGATGGCGCCGTCCGCACTTCGCACTGGACAACCTCCGTGCCCATCCGGCTGGCCGGATTCAATCTAGGCTTTTACGACCGTGCCCGCATCACCCAAAGCGGTCTCACGATTGAGGTCTGTGCCAACCGCACGCTGGAAGCAGGGCTTACGCCGCGCGCGCAGCCTGTGTTCGTGGATGTGCAGCCCTCCTTTTCTCAGCGCGGCGGCCGCAGAGCTGCCGGTGAAGCGCCGTCATTGCCCTCCCCCTCACTCCCCGCACCAGCACCCAAGATGCGGCTTCAGGCTTTGGCCAAAGAAATTGCCGACGCCATGGATTTCTTCACCGCGCGCTTCGGCCCCCTCCAACTCAACAGATTAGAGGTGACGCCCGTTCCCGGCCGCTATGGGCAGGGCTTTCCCGGCATGATTTATCTTTCCACGCTCACCTATCTGGAACCGGGCGAACACGCCGTCAGCGGACTCGGCGAGAAACAGAAGTTGTTCTTTACGGATCTGTTGCACGCCCATGAAGCTGCTCATCAATGGTGGGGCAACATCGTCACAGCCTCTGCCTACCATGACGATTGGCTGATGGAGGCGCTGGCGAACTACTCGGCCCTGCTGTACCTGGAAAAGCGCAAAGGTGCCCGCGCCGTAGACGACGTGCTGGAAGATTACCGGGTCAAGTTGCTGGAGAAAGATGAAAACGGTGACACGCTGGAATCCGCTGGTCCGGTCATTCAGGGAACGCGCCTGCAGAAAGCCTGGATCCCGGTGGTCTATGGAAAAGGTACCTGGATCATGCACATGTTGCGGCGGCAGATGGGCGACGCTTCCTTCCTGCTCATGTTGAGCACCCTGCGCAGAGAGTGGGAAGACAAGGCCTTGAGTACGGAAGAGTTCCGCCTGCTCTGCGCCCGCTTCCTGCCGCCTCGCTCAGCAGATTCGAAGCTGGAATCGTTCTTCGATCAGTGGGTGTACGGAACAGGCATGCCCGCGCTGAAACTTACGTCGTCCATTAAAGGAAAGCCGGGGCAGTGGCGCGTAGCGGGCACAGTTACACAAAGCGAAACCGATGAAGAGTTCGCGGCGGAAGTACCGCTCGAAATTCAGTTCGGCAAAGGCCGGACGATTTCGAAGCGGATCACCGCGGGGGCAGAGCCTGCCAGCTTCGAATTTGCCGTGCCCGCGCAGCCCTCAAAGGTCACAATCGATTACCGGTCCATCCTGCACCGCTAATCCGTCAGCTTGCGGCCGCAGAGTTTTTCCAGAATGGCAACGGGCGCGCACTCTGGCTGTAATAAGCTTTCGCGCGGAATAATCATGGTCTGTTCCAAGGCATAACGGCCGGAAAGCACCGAATGCGGCACCACATCAGTGAAAACCATCCATGTGGAATTCGGCGGAAAGGTGAACCGGTGCTTTGTGGTTCTTTCCTGATAAGCGGTGTTGCCCTTCAGAAAATCGTGGAAGCCAAGCATGAATTCGTCGTAAGGCGAGCGGTCCACGATGGGCAATCCTAACGAATGAAGCGCGCGAGTAGCCGTACGCTGCAAATACTTGAACGCAGACCCCGCTGCAATCCGGCCGAGTCCCGCTTGCATGGCCCATTCACTGGCAACAGCCGCGAACGGGTCCCCAGTCACCCACACGCGGTACTTCTCCGGATTTATATTCGTAAAGCACCGCAG
>JAYTGM010000398.1:0-11031 GCA_043733425.1 Terriglobia bacterium | reverse complement strand
GCCTCGTCCTTAGCCTTCAACTCGGCCGATGCCTTGTTAAACCGCGCCAGTACCACCTCATGAAAAAATGCCGATAGCCCAAAAAGCAGGGTAATCAGAACACACGTCTTCATTGCGTTCACGTAAAATGGCCAAAATCCCAAAGGCTCAACGCGCCCCAGCAACAGAATCAGAATGGCCACTGCGCATCCCACGGCGGCCAGCCCCACAATTACGGAAACCAGAGTCAGCCACTTCAGCGCCGTATGCAGGCGCAGAATCGGCTCCGCAATACGCGGCAGTATCTGCATGCAGAGCGCGCCGATGCATCCAGCAAACAGCATGCCCTCCAGCATATGATAAAGAAATTGCTTGCCCGTCGGGTGCCCGAACAGCGCGTTCACCACAGCAGGAATACTGCCGGAAGCAATGCTGATCCAGATGAAACGCACAAAAGGGTGAACTCGCGCCATGCGCGGCCGCGCCCTCTTTTCACACGTAGCCTCAGTCATCGCTGTCCCCCTTGTCAGCGTTCATTTACTTCGAAGTATGGCAGCCTGTGCATTGCATCGCACTCTTTTCGTAGGTGCCGCCGGCCAGCCACTGCTGCGCCTGCTTCTCATGCCCGGAAGCCTTCCCCACCGCCAGCAGCGCGCCGAACGCCTCGCCTGCCTCAGCCCTCTTTTTTAGACGGTTGTATCCATCGGCCAGCCCGAACAACAGTTCGCCTTTCGCATGGCCCGAGAGGATATCGAAATACGGCTTCTGCAATTCTCTTACATGTTCGTAGTCGCTCACGCCTTGCTCCAGCAGCGCCTGTCCTTTATCGGGCGGCACTCGGGAAGAGGTCACCAGCAGCGTTGCACCGCGCGGAATCACCACCGCCAAATTGTCCGGCGCCAGCCTCACTGCCTCTTCCATTTCATTCAACCCCGCAGCCCAAAGTTGTCCGCCGCCCGCGGTGTCGCCTTTCCGGAATGCCTGCCCGCTCAGGAACACATTGCCGCTCCCGTGCCATACCAGTGCTTCGGCATGTTTCGGGTTTTCGCGAAGCGTCTCCTCGCATATCCTCATGGCCCGATCCAGCGCCCCTTTGTTGCCGCCAAATCCTGAAAAGAAGTCCGCGCGCACCAGCATGTCAAAGCGCTCCGCGGCGTGAAGAATCGCGGCAGCCATCACCAGCGCCGCCGCGAATCGGATAAAGGTTTTCATCTGAATAGCTCCTCTGCAACCCAGCCTAATCGCACTCGCGAAAAGGCCCGCCGCTTTCCTGACGAACGGCACGCAACTCGGGATGAAAGGCGAGTCACAGCCCCGTAGAAAATATTTCCTCCCGCCATCACTAGCCTTTCCCGCCCGCCGTGCCGCAAGCCCAAAAATCTCATGCTATTGCTGAAGCCGAAAGGTACCCCAGCCATGGCTTCTCCCGCACAAATTCTCGCCAACACGGAAAACGCGCAACACTCCACCGGCCCCATCACCGCCGCCGGTAAACAAATTTCCAAGCTCAACTCCTTCAAACACGGCCTCTCGGGCCACACTATCGTGCTCCCCTCCGAAGATATGAATCTCTATGAAGACTTCCGCACCGGTCTCATCGAAGCCCTCGCTCCCCTGGGCGCTCACGAACAGCAACTCGCGCAGCGCATCGCCGATACTAACTGGCGTCTCAACCGTATCCCCGCTCACGAAGCCAATCTCTTCGCATTAGCCCAGCTCGAACCTCTCCCGGAACATCTGGCCGCCCTTGAAGATTCCCCCGCCAGGCGCGCGCTCATCGAAACCAACGCCCTTATCGCGCATGAACGCCATCTCCGCAATCTTCACCTTCAGGAACAGCGCCTCAATCGCGAACTCCACCGCATTTCCACGGAACTGAAGAACCTGCAAGCCGCGCGCCTTAACTCAGACTACGAACAAGCCAAAGTGGAAAAAATCGTACACGCTTTTCCGCGTCCCTGGGACGAACCCCCACCGGACGCTCTCCTCGCCGAACCGCCCTCCGACGATTTAGAACCCTTCGACCCCTCTGAATTTGGGTTCGATTTTGCAAATGTCCCCGATGAAGAACTCAGTTCCGCCGAACGCCGCATGCGTCAGATTCACTTCGAAACAATGGCGCGAAACAAGGCCAACTCATAGCGGACAATGGAACCTGTGTTTCATCGCATCGAAAAACAAGTTCAAGATCAATTTCAAGCTCATATCGCCGCGCGCTACGGCCTCAATTTGCCCGTCGTTATCGAGCAGCCCAAGCAGAGCGGCTTCGGCGAACTGGCCCTCCCCATTGCTTTCGCCCTCGCCAAGCAACTGAAACAAGCCCCCCGTAAAATCGCGCAAGAATTGATCGATGACATTGGCCCCATTGAAGGCACGCTTCCCCCGGAACTCGCCGGCGGCGGTTACATCAACATCCGCTTCAACCGCGCCACTTACGCGGCAGGGTTGTTGCATGGGCCCAGTAACCAAATCGATGCCGCCCAAACCGGCAAGACCATAGTCGAACACACCAACATCAATCCCAATAAGGCCGCCCACATCGGCCACCTGCGCAATGCCGTCCTCGGCGATACTTTCGTCCGCATGCTTCGCGCCACCGGCCGCCAGGTCGAAGTGCAGAACTACATCGATAACACGGGCGTCCAGGTAGCAGACGTTGTAGTCGGCTTTCATTTCCTCGAACACAAAACCGCTGCCGAAGTCCGCGAGCTTTCCACCAATCCCGCTGTCCGTTTCGATTACCTCTGCTGGGATCTCTACGCCCGCACCAGCCAGCACTACGCAACCAATCCCGATAGCTTAAAATGGCGCGCTGCCACCCTCCACGAAATTGAAGCCGGCACCGGTGAGCTTTCGGAAATGTCCTTCCTCGTCGCCGATGCCATCGTCGAACTGCACCTCAAAACCATGCTTCGCCTCGGTGTCGAATACGATGTCCTGCCGCGCGAAAGCGAAATCCTGCATCTCCACTTCTGGTCCGCCGCCTTCGAAAAGCTCAAACACTCCAGTGCCATCTATCTCGAATCCGAAGGCAAAAATAAGGGCTGCTGGGTCATGCCCGCCTCCGCCTTTTCTACGGAAGAAGGTTCGGAAGACAGCAAGGTCATCGTCCGCTCAAACGGCATCGTCACTTACGTCGGCAAAGACATCGCCTACCAACTCTGGAAGTTTGGCCTCCTCGGAAAAGATTTCCATTACCGCCCGCTCCTCACCTATCCCGATGGCCGTGAGCTGTGGGTCTCCTCCGCCCATGCATCCCACTCGAACGCACCTCACTTTGGCAATGCCACCAAGGTCTATAACGTCATCGACGTGCGCCAAAGCTATCTGCAGGATGTAGTAGTCGCCGGCCTCAAAGCCCTCGGTGCCACTGAGCAAGCCGAAGCCTCCATCCACTTCTCCTATGAAATGGTCGCCCTCTCCCCAAGGTGCTGTATCGATCTCGGGCTCGAACTTTCCGAAGAAGACCGCAAGCGCCCCTACATCGAGGTCTCCGGCCGCAAAGGTCTCGGCGTCAAAGCTGACGACCTGATTGATCGCCTCATCGAAACCATGCAGCACGAAGTCGATTCGCGCCACGCCGATAGCCCCGCGCCGGAACGCCAGAAGGTCGCCAAACAAATCGCCATCGGCGCACTCCGCTACTTCCTTCTGAAATTCACCAGACCCACCGTCATCGCTTTCGACTTTCAGGAAGCCCTCAGCTTCGAAGGCGAAACCGGGCCCTATGTTCAATACGCCGCCGTCCGCGCCCGCAACATAGCCAAAACACTTGAAAAACGCGGGGGCTTCCTCCCCGACTTTCACATAACGATGACGCACGAAGTCGTCGAGCGCCAGTTGACCAACGAAGATTTTTGGCAGGTGCTCCTGCAAACCTCGAAGAGCGGCCAAGTCTTAGATCGAGCCGTCAATGCAGGTGAGCCCGCCCAGCTAGCCCGTTATGCCTTTCAACTGGCGCAGTCGTTCAATGTTTTCTACCACGAACATCCCATCCTCAGCGAACAGGACGATGAGAAAAAAACATTCCTTCTCTGGCTAACAAAGTTTTTCGCAGCCGAACTCGAAAGCACCCTTAGGCTGCTGGGCATCGAAGTGCCCGTCTATATGTAAGTGGCTTACTTAGTCTCGGCCGTATTGCTCTGGGCGCTCTCCATGCCCGCTTTACTCAACGAAGTCACCGCATAGCGATATTTGCGGCCTGCTTCTATTTTGCGATCGCTATAGTTCGGTCCCGCACCCGTATCGGCTAGAGGTTTGCCATCACGGTAAATGCGGTACCCGCCCAGGTTCGCATCCGTCACCCGTTCCCAGGCAAGCTCCGCGCTCGCCGGGCCCAACACAACGCTCAGGTTCGTCGGAACCGCGGGCGCAAAGGTGTCCAGAGGTTTTATGGTTACTGTTTCTGTCAAATCGCTTTCGGCCGGTGGGGCAATTGCTTGAATTGCATATTTGTACGTCTTCCCAAACTGTGTCGTCGCGTCGGTATACGCACGCGCGTCCGCCGTTCCCAGGCGGATCAGCGCCGAATCGTCCGGCCCTTGCCGGAACACCACAAACTGCCGGTCTCCGCTGCGCCACGTGAGTTGCACTCCCGTGGGCACGGCAACAGCACGCAACTCCTCCGGCTTCCCCAGCGCAGGCACCACCTTCAGCTCGATAATGTTCGACCAGCCAGCATCGCGCCCGCGGTCGTTCTGAACTTTCACCCCCACCTTCACGGTCTGCGTATAGAACTCAGCCGCGTCCATTTCCACGTGCGCCGCCGCAGTCGCCGTCCTCACGCGCTGCTTGCGTTCCCCCACGTGAAGCTCCAGATACGGCTCACCCCTCAGCTCCAGATTGTCGGTCGATCTCTTCGGAACCGTAAAATCGATAATGATTTTCGACCCGCGCTCCACTGCCGTAAGATCCGTAATCGCGGTGGGAATCTGCAGACTCGGCGGCTGCGGATCGCCCTGATACCCACACGCGCTCAGGAACAACGCTGTCACTGCCCACCAGCGGCGCATCTACAGAATGTACCTGCTCAGGTCCTGGTCCTTCACAATGTCGGCAAGCTGCTTCCTCACGTATGCTGCATCCACCTTCACAATCTTCTTCTTCAAATCCGGCCCTTCAAACGAAATCTCTTCCAGAAGTTTTTCCATGATGGTATGGAGCCTGCGCGCGCCGATATTTTCAGCGGTTTCGTTCACGCGCGCGGCAAAGCGGGCCACTTCCTCAAGAGCATCATCCGTCAGCGTAAGCTTGATGCCTTCCGTCTCCAGCAGTGCGATGTATTGCTTCGAAAGCGCGTTCTTCGGCTCTTTCAATATCCTGACGAAGTCCTCCACGCTAAGCGATTTCAGCTCCACGCGAATCGGGAACCGGCCCTGCAACTCTGGAATCATGTCGGATGGTTTCGAAACGTGAAACGCACCCGCCGCGATAAACAGAATATGGTCCGTGCGCACAAACCCGTGCCGTGTGTTCACTGTCGTGCCTTCCACAATTGGCAGAATGTCGCGCTGCACGCCTTCACGGCTCACATCCGGCCCGTGCCCACCCTCTCGCCCCGCAATCTTATCGATCTCATCCAGAAAGATAATGCCGCTCGATTCCACCCGGTCCAGCGCCAGCCGCGTGACATGATCCATGTCGATCAGCTTGTCTTCCTCTTCCTGAATCAGGCTGTCCAGCGCATCGGCAACCCGCATGTTGCGCTTGCGCGTCCGGTTCGCAAACAAGGGCGCCAGCATCTCTTTGATGTTCATGCCCATCTCGTCCATATTCGACGAAGCGGCTATCTCAAAGCTGGGCTGGCGGTCTTTGATTTCAATCTCCACCATGCGCTCATCCAGCTTGCCGTCCCGCAGCCGCTCACGCAGTTTCTCGCGGCTTCTGTCGTTCGAATCCACCGTGTCCGGCGGCGGCGGCATCAGCAGATCCAGCAGGCGCTCTTCCGCCACCGCTTCCGCGGAATCGGAAACCTCTTCCAGTCGCTCTTCACGAACCATGTCAATCGCGATGTCCACCAGGTCGCGGATCATCGATTCCACGTCGCGCCCCACATAACCCACTTCCGTAAACTTACTGGCCTCTACCTTGATAAAAGGCGAGTTCGCCAGCTTCGCCAACCGCCGCGCCAGCTCAGTCTTTCCCACTCCGGTGGGCCCGATCATCAGAATGTTCTTCGGCATCACCTCTTCGGCCATTTCCGGCGAAAGTTTTTGGCGCCGTATGCGGTTGCGCAGTGCAATCGCAACAGCGCGCTTCGCATCGGGCTGCCCGATGACGTGCTTGTCCAACTCAGCTACAATCTCGCGCGGCGTCAATTCGTCGAGAGCTGGCTCTCCATTCACCGAATTATTGGGAAGATAGATCACCATGGTTTAGGAAAGCTCCTCCACCGTAATCTGGTCATTGGTATAAATACAAATCTTTCCGGCAATTGCCATCGATTGCTCCACAATTTGCCGCGCGGACATTTTGGTATTGTGCAGCAGCGCGGTAGCGGCAGAAACCGCAAACGGCCCGCCGGACCCAATCGCCGCAAGCGATTCATCGGGCTCAATCACGTCACCATTGCCGCTCAGAATGAAAATGTTCTTCGCATCCGCCACCAGCAGAAGCGCTTCCAGATGCCGCAGAATCTTATCCGTGCGCCACTCCTTGGCCATCTCCACAACACTGCGCGGAAGGTTGCCGTTGAATTGTTCCAGCTTCGCCTCAAAGCGCGCGAAAAGAGAAAAAGCGTCGGCTGTCGAACCAGCGAACCCCGCGATAATCTTGTCGTTATAAAGGCGCCGCAATTTCTTGGCGGAAGATTTCAGAACTTCAGTGCCCAGTGTGACCTGGCCATCTCCAGCCATAACTACCTTGCCGTCACGCCTAACGCAAAGAACGGTCGTCGAGCGTATTTTTTGTGTCATTCCGTAAACACTAAGTTTAGCCGGAACTCCCGTCTCTCTGTATGGCTAGCTAAGTGCAATTGCATCGGTGAGTACTCGGAGGAATGTACAAAATGCGAAACGCCATCATTGCCGGTTTGTTGACACCGGCACTTCTGGGGGCTGTCGGCTACAAGGACACTAAGCGCTTGAATCAGACAACAACGGTTCTGCGCGAGATGTCCCATGCGGACGATAGAGGCGTGCCCCAGGATTTGAGCCGCAAAGCTCATTGCATCGTGGTGGTCCCCGGCCTGAAAAAAATTGCCTTCATCGGAGGAGGCAAGTACGGTCGGGGTTACGCGTCCTGTATCACCCCAAAGGGCACCTGGAGCTCCCCCGCCGCTGTCAGGATCGAAGGCGGAAGTTTCGGCCTGCAGTTGGGTGGCAGCGAAACCGACGTGATTCTGCTGGTCATGAACGATGGTGGAATGCAGAAACTGACATCGGATAAGTTCACGCTCGGTGGCGAAGCGAATGCCGCCGCGGGACCCGTCGGCCGCAGTGTCAGTGCCAACACCGATGTGTTAATGAAAGCTGAAATTTTGACTTACTCGCGTTCGCGCGGAGTCTTCGCGGGGCTGTCACTTGAAGGTGCAACCCTTCGCCCCGATAAAGACGAGAATGCCAGGCTCTACGGCCGCGAGGTTTCTCAGGCTGAAATCTTAAGTGGATCTCTACCACAGCCTCCGGCAGCCGCTGGCCTCATGAAGCAAATTCAAATATTCTCCGGGAAGGGTGCCGTTTCCACACGCAAAGGCCGCAAGGGCCGTAACAAACCGATGGGCGAAGCGCACCCGATGTAAACCATCACCTCAAGTTGAACTTCCACTCCTGAATTTGAGCGACCTCGAAATCGAACGTCGCATTCGCCGTTAACAGGAATGTCAATCTCAAAGGAACGGTGTGTACGGAAGATGAAAGTTCCTCTGTTATTTTGAAGGCTGTGGCAGTTGCGGTCACGCTTTTAGACGTGGCACTGTGTCAGTCCGCGCTTTTCCAGATACTGCTGGTGATACTCTTCCGCGCGGAAAAACGTTTGCGCCGAAACAATTTCAGTCACGATCGGCTTTTTGAATTTCGGCTGCCAGCGCTGCTTACTGGCTTCTGCCGAGGTGTGTTGAGCATCGTCGTGATAGAAAATAGCTGACCGGTATTGCGAGCCATAGTCAGGGCCTTGAGAGTTCAACGTAGTGGGATTGTGATTTTCCCAGAAGACATCCAAGAGCGCGTCGAAACTCACCTTGGCGGGATCGTAATCCACTTCCACCACTTCGGCATGGCCGGTGCGATCGGTACAAACATCCTTGTAGGAAGGGTTGTCGGTTTTGCCCCCTTCATATCCAACAGCTGTTGATAGAACACCTTCCATCTTGCGGAACGCCTCTTCCACGCCCCAAAAACAGCCTGCTCCAAAGGTAGCTTTCATGTTTCCATTTTACCGTCTAATCAGGGCTTCTCTTTCAATGCGCTTACGCGGTCCATATGCAAGATCTGGTCGCCCTCCAGATTCACATCGAAAGCAGTCGCAAAGGGTTCACCCCAAACCAATTCAATAACCCTTGATCAGAATCAGAATCTCCGCCTGAAGTTCTTCCAGGTCTTTGACTGCCTTTTCCCGAGCAGCGCTTCGAAAGAAGCCAGTGCGTTTGCTGCATTGCTTGTGGGCACTATAGCTCCATAGCCTACCGTGGTCATCACCTTGCAAATGCGACACTCCGAGCCATAAATCGGCCCCAGGGTAGCTGCCACCGGGCAGCGAGTGGATTTCGCTTCGCCTCAAAAACCGCCGGTTGCGGATAAGCGGGTCGCCGTGATCAATCCGGCAAAGCATTTAGAAACATCGTGCTGAGGCAGCCGGGCGCGTGACTGGTAATCCCCTGTGTAGCGATAGCTATTGCCTACCTTTTCAAACTTCACCGGCAGGGGTGAGGGATCAAGATCACACACAATTAACTCCGGTTCCGGTACACCCTCGGCAGGATGGGGCAGGTTGATATTCCAAAATTCACCAGGTTGCAGATTTTCAGTGATCAGACGTTGAACGACGCGGGCCGCGCGGGCGGAGGCAAGAGCCCAATCCACTTCCCTGCCCTTCGCGACATACTGGGAAATGGCAATAGCCGGAAGCCCCAGCAGAGCCGCTTCGCGAGCAGCGGCGACAGTTCCGGAATAGCAGGTATCCATGCCCAGATTTCCTCCGCGATTGATGCCGGAAATCAGCCATTGGGCGTCGGGAGCAATCACCGTTCGAGCCAGCCGCGCGCAATCCGCCGGGCTGCCGGCTATCGCGAAGTGCTCGTTCGAAACCTCCGTAACGGCTATTTCCAAGGCGGTTTGCACGTGATGGCTCATGGACGAATAGCACCGGTCCGGCGCGGCCACCACCACTTGGCACCAGTGCTGGCAAGCCTGTTCCAAAGCCTGAAGCCCTGGGGCGTCAATACCATCGTCGTTCGTAAGAATCACCTGCATCGGTTCAAGTATCGCAAGAGCGCTTCGCATCGAATTCCGAGTGCGGCGCATCTTATTCGTTGAGGGAGCAAGTCATGAAAGGGGCCGCATTTGAGCGCTATGTTGTTGACCGGTAATTCTGGAGCGTCGTACCATCCAGTTAAATCACGGTGGACAGGGCCGAACAATCGGCCTTACGATAGTTGTACAGGGATGGCAGCTACCGACAGCAGTCTCGCGGAGGTTTCGGATGAGACGGAACTCATTGCGCAGGCCAGATCAGGCAATGTTCGCGCGTTCAGCGATCTGCTGGAGCGGTACGAACGAAAAATTTTCCGCTTAGCGCAGCACATCACCCAGAATCGCGAGGATGCGGAAGATGTTCTGCAGGAAACTTTTCTGAAAGCTTACGAACACCTCGATCAGTTTCAGGGCAATTCCAAGTTCTATACATGGGTAGTCCGCATCGCGGTGAATCAGGCGCTGATGAAACTGCGTAAGCGCAAGACGGACCGCACCGTGTCTATCGATGAGGGTATCGATACCGGCGAAGACATCATGGTGCGAGAGATTGCCGCCTGGGATGAAAATCCCGAGCAGCGCTATTCGCGCGATGAGATGAATGAAATTCTAAACACGGCCGTGGAGAGTTTGGCGCCGGCGTACCGGACAGTGTTCGTGCTTCGTGATGTAGAAGAACTTTCCACTGAAGAAACTGCCGAAGCATTAGACCTTTCCATACCCGCGGTGAAGAGCCGCTTATTGAGAGCAAGGCTGCAATTGAGAGATAAGTTGACTAAATTCTTCAAGCGGAAGGGGGAGGGAACATTTGCTTACATGTAAAGAGTTCCTTTCCGAACTAAGCGAGTTTCTGGATGATCAGACTGACGCCGATATCAGAAACAAGCTGGAGCGGCATGTGACGGAGTGCCCGAATTGCTGGGTGATCTGCGACACGACAAAAAAAACGATTCAAGTTTACAAGGGCATGGAAGCGTGCGAGATCCCGGAATCTGTTCATGATCGCCTGATTGCGGCACTGGAGCGGAAGATGGCGGCGCAGGCCCTGAAACAGTAGTTTCGTACACTAGAAAGATGAAAGCTCGCGTTACCGTTTCGCTGAAACGAACGGTTCTGGATCCGCAAGGCCAAGCCATTCGCCAGGCACTCGCCGGGTTGGGACATACCGGAATTTCGGATGTCCGCCAGGGCAAAGTTTTTGAAATGGAAGTGGAACCTGGGAGCGATCTGGAGACCATCGCGCGGGAAGTTTTGACCAATCCGGTGATTGAAGAATACCGGATCGAGTACCTTTAAGGCTATGTGCGGAATAGTCGGGTATGTGGGCCAGAAACGCGCAGTCCCCATCATTCTGGAAGGCTTGAAAAAGCTGGAGTATCGCGGATACGATTCCGCGGGGATTGCCGTCTATTGCGATGACAAGACGATTGGCATCCGGCGCGCGTCCGGCAAGCTGAAGAACCTGGAAGAAGCGGTTCGTCTGGACCCCGTGGACGGCAGCTATGGGATTGGACACACCCGCTGGGCGACGCACGGACGGCCGACGGAAGAGAATGCCCACCCGCACCGTGACTGCACCGGCGATGTGGTGGTGGTGCACAACGGCATCGTTGAAAATTTTATTCCGCTGAAGGCCCAATTGCAG
>JAYTGM010000397.1:0-4189 GCA_043733425.1 Terriglobia bacterium | reverse complement strand
GGCTTGATTCCACTTCTTTGTGAAGTTTTTACGTAACTGGCAGGCGCGGGCTGCGCGTTTAAGCTGATTCGGCTTACTTGAATTGGGCTAGCTCCGTTAAGCGAAACCTCAAGAGTTTTTTCAGCATCCTGGCCACTTCCAATTTGAGAAACAAAATATTGTTTCCAGTCGGCACCCACCGAGAAGATCTTTTGCGTTCGGTTGCTTGTATCCCAAACAGCAAGGGTCATTTGGGTTGCTTGATTAGCACGCGCATAGAGACTGAAGCAAAGCAGTGCTTTCGAGGGGCAGGGCACTATCTGTGAAAGTACTGCCACTCCACCACCTGTGCTCGCCAGCTCAAACGAGGTACTTAGGTCACCTATTATCTGCGAAACAGCTAGCTGAGGCGATCGCTCCCAAAAGGGTTGCGATAGGTCCTCGCTGCAATTCAGCAGGTTTCCGGTCGGATCCAGGAAGGTAAAGGTTAAGAGAGGCCCGCGAGTTGCCTCAAAGAAGGTTTCTAGAGCGTCGATCTCCTGCCGCTGCAGATGCTTATATGTTAACTGCCATCGAAGAGTGGAAGGGTTGGTGGTAACTTCCAGATAACGCGTTCCATCCTCTTGCAGATTGAAAGCATTTGCCATTTCACGCGAAATGCGCAGCGGGTACTGCGCCACCGCACCCGAAAGAAGTTGTGGATAGAGGAGCATCGAATTGTTTAACGTCCTTCCACAATCGAAAAGGAAACCATATTGCGGCCCTGTTCTAATAACTCATACACTAAGCGATCGCTTTCGAAATAGCACACTGGGCAGCTAGTGCCATCCCAAGGGTCAGTGAATTGAAAGGAACTTGCGTTGCCCCCAACGGTTTCGTAGAAAGTAGTGAGTTCAATCATAGCCTCGTCCGTTAGCAACTTCGGCCTCAGTTCCCAGCGTCGAAGGGGTACCCCCGCCAGGGCATAGCGTTGTTCTTTACCGCCAACAAAGCGAAGTACCTGTGTTGAGTAACGAACTTGCCGGCTGGTCGGATACTGTAAAAGCGTGTTCGCAAGTGTCTTTGGAAAGGTAAACATGGCTTATAAATCGTTGACCACGTCGTTGATGGAATGCATGTTTAACATGGCTTCTCTTACTGCCTGAGCGATATCGTGACTTCTGTCCAGGAAAGATCGGCTGTCCATCGCTTGTACATTCACGGTGACCTGTGTCGTTGGCCGATTGAGGCTTGGTGAGTTTTGGGTCAAGCCTTGCTGCGATACAAACTCTGCGGCTGTTCTTCCAGAAGATGTTTCACCAATGCTGCCGGAAGTTGCACTCGTCACGAAGGAAGCGTACGACGGAATCGCGAGAATCGGGGCGGTGCCAGCTCGTGAAGATCCATATCGGTCGTAGCCTGTGCTTTCCATGGTTTGTGTACCGCTCTGGTTCTGGCGCACGCTCTCGAAGCGGACCTGCGGCGGAGCCGCGTATTTCTGAAGGGGTGGAGCAGCGGTGGAGTTGTCGCCGCCAAATAGCTTCATAATTCCGGAAACGATCGGAAGTGCGCTAAGCCCCCCGAAAAGTCCATTTGCCACCTTGCCGACTGAAGCGAGTGCTTGGCTTGCGCCCTTACCGCTTGTGTTGATCGTGACTGCTTGGGTGTTCGCGCTCACCACCGCGGTCTGTGCGTCACTCGCGGATCGTAGACTCTCCAAATTTTTTGACAATGTACCAAACAGTTCTGACAACTGGCTGGGGGAGCCACGCGTACTTCCCTGCGGATTCTGCTGGCCGGCTTGAGATTCAGCCGCATTCAAACCTGTTGAGCCAATCAGCGCCGAAAATGCTTCGGATTGCGCTGTTAATTCGCGCTGATGACTGGTTCCGGTGGATGTAGCACTGGGTAATTGTCCCGGACCGAATAACGACGCGAAAACATCTGCAGGTAGGCTCGTTGCCGCTTGGTACTCCGCTCCGCTCGGAATGGCCGCGTCACGCGAACTGCTCAATTGTTTCAGCAAGACTTCACTCCCGGAGGGGTTCGTCGAACTCCTGCGAAAGATTTCTTCCAGAACTTTGTTTTGCATGTCGGGCCTCCCCCGCAACTTCCTCCTCCAACAACTGGAAAGCTTGAATGTGGCGTGCTGTTAAGCTCTCCTTCGATAAATAGCCGCCGCGCCACGCTGCGAATTCCTCCAGCCACTCCAGACTCTGGGCAGTGATTAAGGATTTAGGGCAGCTTTCCGTCACGGCTGAACTTCGCACCCATACTGGTTTAGGTGCCGTGAGCTGAGCTTCCGGAACCCATCCACATCTCCGCTTGACCTCTAAGTGTTGTCTTCGGCAATCGTCGCAATCCCAACCGCGTGGCGCGGCTATGTGAAAGTGGAACGCGACTGTTAGTTTTTTCTTTCTTCGTCCGTAAGACCGCACTCTGCGCGAACGGCGCGGATTGCTTCAAAGACCAGAGGTTCAGGGCCCTTGTCCAGCAAACTCGCCGGGGTAGCTGGTTCGCCGTCAATCACCAGGCCGTGAATTGCCACCACTCCCCACGTAACGTACGCGCGTTCAATCTCGGCGTTAAGGATATGTGCGTCCATTCTCTCGGTTTCACTGTCGCCCGCCCGCAAGAACTCAAGATTTTGGGCCAATTCACGCACTTGCCGCATAAGCTGCATGCGCCGATCAAAGGTCATCCTTGCAACTTCAAAGCTGACACCTTCAAGTGCCTGAGACGATACGTTTACCGTGCTTTGATAGTCCATATCAGGCGAATGCCACCACAATTTCGTCATCCACCCCGCCTTGGGCGCGGCTTTCCTTGAATTGCCACTGCAGTCGCCGCTGAGAATCTTGAAACGATGGAATGGCCGGCGTAACGTTTTTCAGATACACACCGAAGAGTTGTCCCTGCGACATCCCGAGCTGCAGCATCACCTCAATGGGCGATTGCTGCCTTGCAGCCTGATAAAGCTCCGTAGTTGCTAAATCTGTCTGCTCGTAAATAGTAAAATCTAGCTTTACGCTCCGTTGGCCAGGCGAGACGCTGGTCGGAAGGCCTGTTCCAAACTCACGGGCTGTCGCGTCTAAGTCATTGTCTAAGGACAGCGCGGCATCGGTCAGCGTCAAAAACTTAGTCGCGGTGGTTCCAATCCAAACCTGGCCCAGGTTACCCGGAACTGCCGACTGGTGAAAGTTTACCAGGGCGGGTTCTGAAGGAAAGCTAACCAATTCTCCGTCTCCGGTATTGAAGCTGGCACTGTCTAGAATATCCCTCGCAGCGCCTTTGAACGTGAACTCATGAAAGTCGCCGTTCACATTTACGGAGAGTTGATCCACAACGGCGCCGCAAAGAATCCGTTGCACTGCGGCACTCGGGCTCCAATAGTCGAACAAGCTTACACTGGGCAATTCTGTCGCTGGAAGGTAAGTGACGGTAGGGGATAAAAGTACTCCGGCGCTCGGCGCCGCAGAAAAGGGTGAGTTCACCAGTACCGTATTGGCATCCACCAGCGCACTAACAAAGCGGATTTCACCGGCGAAACTGACCGCTTGGTTGACGACCAACCCATGGGGTCCAGAGAACGTAATTTGACTTGCGTTCTGAGACGTTCCGGCCGTACCACCCTGATGAAACAGCGGGTCAGCGCCCAGAGCCGACTGAAACAGCGGGCCTTGGCCGGGAACACTGCTCCCCGCATCCCACGAAGATAGATATGTTTTCACCTGAAAGTCTGTCTTGCGCCTCCCTCCTGGCGGTAAGCCCGCGAAAGTTCTGCTACCCGTTTTATCTTTTCGGGTCGCAGTTTCCAATTGCTGGCGCGCACTGAGCTGTAAAGCTGAGAATCTGCTCGTGTGCGTAATTGCAGGAACAGCTCCGTAACTGGCTTCCGCCGCAACATAGAACCGGTTTGCGTTTGACGATATGTATGCCAATGTTTTCTCCTTTTCTTAGTAACTGACGTCAACTTCGAATGTGATCTTTGCTGTTTGAACGAAGTGTTTGCCTCCAGGCTTCACCGGCTGATAAGTCACCTCGTATCCGCCGTTGTACATTAGATTGTCCGTCCACGTTCCACGCATACTGGAAAGCTGCGCACAGACGGCGTCGGCGTACACCAGCGTCCCCCGGTCCAAAACCTCTAGACGGTCGTCCGAATTCCTTATTTCCAACGTCATTCGGGCTCGGCCCGAAAACGTCCGAAATTTTTCTTCTAAATTATTGG
>JAYTGM010000396.1:0-4190 GCA_043733425.1 Terriglobia bacterium | reverse complement strand
CAGTCACGAAGCGATTGAGCGGATCCGTGACGGTGACGGGTATCTGGACGACGGTGGTATCGATCCGGATATTCGATCGAGCTGAGGCTGGTGCGGCGGGCTCTGGTTTAGCGCGTGGCTCAATCGTGACCTTCTGCTGGTTATCCTCAGCAAAGCCGACGGCTGGTACCGAAAGAAACAACGTAACTAGCAGAACTGAGAAAAAGGTCCGTGTACGGAGAAACATTGGGCCGAATTACCCCTTCTTGACCGAAGTCTAGCACATGGGTTTTATGCTAAATTCATATGTGCCCCGCAAAATACTGGGCGTAATCCCTGCCCGGTACGCAAGCTCTCGTTTCCCTGGTAAAGCGCTGGCCCGACTGCACTCGAAGAGCATTCTTCAACACGTTTGGGAGAGATGCTCCCTTTCGCGTTATCTGACTCACACCGTAATTGCGACGGATGACGAACGAATTTACACGGAAGCCCGCCGTTTTGGCGCGGATGTGCGAATGACACGCGCTGATCATCTTTCCGGTACAGACCGTTGCGCGGAAGTTGCCTCGCAAGACGAAGCCGAGCTGATTGTAAATATACAGGGCGATGAACCGTTGATCGATCCCGACGCCATCGATGCGGCTCTTTTGCCTTTAGTGCATGAGCCCGCGATCCTGATGGGCACACTGAAGAAGAAGATAGAGGACGCGCGGGAACTGACGGATCCAAACGTTGTCAAGGTGGTTACGGACCGTTTCGAAAACGCACTTTATTTCTCACGTTCCACCATGCCTTATCCGCGTGGCGGCGAGGCGATCGAGTGCTTCAAGCACATCGGTCTCTACGTTTACAGGCGCGCATTTCTGCTGGGTTATTCGGATTTAACGGTGGGGCCGCTTGAAACAGCGGAACGCCTGGAGCAACTGCGAGCTTTGGAGAATGGCTACAAGATCCGTGTGGTGCCGACGGAATACGAATCCTTAGGTGTCGATACGCCTGAAGATCTGATACGAGTTACTGAATTGTTCGACCGCAGTCTTCAATACACAGGTGACGCACATACAAATAATGGCTAAATATATTTTCATCACGGGCGGCGTGGTTTCCTCGCTGGGCAAAGGCATCGCCGCCGCATCCATCGGGTGTCTGCTGGAAAGCCGGGGGCTTAGAGTCGCGCTGCAGAAGTTCGATCCTTACCTGAATGTCGATCCCGGTACGATGAGTCCGTTTCAGCACGGGGAGGTGTTCGTTACCGATGATGGCGCCGAAACAGATCTGGATCTGGGCCACTACGAACGTTTCACGCACGCCAAGCTGACGCAAGCGAATAACCTGACCAGCGGGCGGATCTATGAATCCATTATTCAGCGCGAGCGGCGCGGAGATTATCTGGGCAAGACGGTCCAGGTGATTCCGCATGTTACGAATGAGATCAAGGCTGGCATCAAAAAAGTGTCGGAAGGCGTCGATATCGTGATCGTGGAAATTGGGGGCACGGTGGGCGATATCGAATCCCTGCCTTTCCTTGAAGCGATCCGTCAGGTGCGGCATGAGCAGGGACGCGAGAACTGCATTTTCGTTCACGTCACGCTGGTGCCGTGGATTGCGGCGGCTCAAGAACTGAAAACGAAGCCGACGCAGCACAGCGTGAAAGAATTGCGGGCCATCGGTATTCAGCCCGACATTCTACTATGCCGGGCGGAGCGATTCCTTCCGAAGGATATGAAGGAAAAAATCGCTCTGTTTTGCGATGTGGCGGAAGAAGCCGTCATCACCGCAAGCGATGTGAAATCTGTGTATGAAGTGCCCCTTTCTTTTGCGCAGGAAGGCGTGGATGAAATTGTGCTGCGGCAATTGAAGATTGAGCCGCGGCCCAGTGATCTGAGCCGGTGGCGCGGCATGCTCGAACGCATGCAAAACCCAGTCGATGAAGTATCCATCGCGCTCATCGGGAAGTATGTGGAGTATGAGGATTCGTATAAGAGCCTGAAAGAAGCGCTGTTGCATGGCGCGCTGGCTCATCAATTGAAGCTGAATCTGCACTGGATTGAAGCAGAGAGCGTGGACGGCCCAGGCTGGCAGAAGCGGCTGCAGGATGTCGATGGCATTCTAGTGCCGGGCGGTTTCGGCAGGCGAGGTATAGAAGGTATGCTGAACGCGATCTGTTTCGCGCGTGAGCAGAAGGTGCCTTACTTCGGCATCTGTCTGGGGATGCAGACCATGGTGATTGAGTTTGCGCGCAATGTGTGTGGATTAGAGCGGGCCAACTCGACTGAGTTCGATCCGGCGACACCGCACCGCGTGATTTATAAACTTCGTGAATTGAAGGGCATTGACGAACTTGGCGGCACCATGCGTTTAGGCGCGTGGCCGTGCGTGCTGGCAGAGGGCAGTCTTGCGCGCGAATCTTACCGGCAGCCGGAAATCAGCGAACGCCACCGCCACCGGTATGAGTTTAACCGCGAATATGAGAAAACTCTGACCGAAGCGGGTTTGCGCATTACCGGTGAGACGCCAGACCGTACCTATGTGGAGATTTGCGAACTGAAAGATCACCCGTGGTACCTGGGTTGCCAGTTTCATCCGGAATTTAAATCGAAGCCCTTGGAACCGCACCCTTTGTTCCAGTCGTTTATCGCCGCGGCATACCAGTACCGGCGCCATCGCATGATGCCTCTTGAGCCACAGGAAGAAACGGCCGGGTATTCGCGTGGCGCTTAATCTACTTTTGATTGCGGGGCCATGCGTTATCGAAAGCGAAGAACATTGTCACTACATGGCGCGGGCAATCCAGCAGATTGCGGGAGATTTTATCTTCAAAGCATCGTTCGATAAGGCTAACCGTACCCGCGTGGATTCTTATCGCGGCCCGGGGCTAAAAGAGGGTTTGCGGATCTTAGCCGGCGTTCGCGCCGCCACTGGTTTAGAAGTGCTGACCGATATTCATACTCCGGATCAAGCGGGTCCCGCGGCGGAAGCGGTGGACATTCTGCAGATTCCCGCGTTTCTTTCGAGACAAACCGATTTGCTGGTGGAAGCTGGACGCACGGGCAAAGTGGTCAATATAAAAAAGGGCCAGTTTATGGCACCCGGCGACATGCAGTATTCGCTCGATAAAGTCCGGTCCACCGGGAACGACAAGGTGATCCTGACGGAGCGCGGATCGTCATTCGGCTACAGCAATCTGGTAGTGGATATGCGCAGCCTGGTGATCATGAAGAAGATGGGAGTGCCGGTGGTATTCGACGCGACGCACAGCGTGCAACTGCCCAGCGCGGCAGGCGGAGTATCGGGCGGCCAACCGGAATTTATCGAGCCATTGGCTAAAGCTGCGGTCGCGGTGGGCGTGGACGGAATTTTCGTCGAGGTTCACGATCATCCGGAACAGGCGCTTTCGGATGGAGCCAACGCGCTCCATCTCAGCCTGCTGCCGAATTTCCTGCAAACGCTGGGACGCATCGCCGCGTCATAAACTGTAGATGGTGCCGAAACTTAATCAACGTAGCCGCCGCGGCTTTTCGCTTATTGAACTGCTGATTGTCATCGCAATCATTTTGATCATTGTCACGGTGGCTGTTCCGAAGTTGAACAACGCCCGCAAATTTGCCCAGGAGACAGCCGCAATTAAAGCGGTACAGACCATCCACTCCGGTGAGGCGCAATATTTTTCGCAATACGGCAAGTATGCCGCGTCCCTTACTGAGTTGGGGCCTCCCACCAGTGGCCAGGCTGGTCCGCAAGCTGCAGATATTATTCACGAAGATCTGGCTTTAGGAGTGAAACAAGGTTACAAGTTTACCCTCGCCGCCACTCCGCTTGGGTATACCGTGAACGCGATGCCGGTAGCCTTCGGGTCAACAGGCAGCCGCACGTTTTATTCGGACCAATCCATGTCGATTCGTCAGAACGCGGGCCAGGAGCCTGCCGGCCCGTCCAGCCCGGAATTGAAATAAATATTTCGACTGAGACCTTGGATTCCAGATTACAAGAATCGGTAAGTTTCCCTAATACTGTTGGCCTAAAATGTGCATGCTCGCGCATTCGAAAAGATGCGCAATGGTGCTCTACGCGCTGATGCGTTGAACGAGACGAATTTCCAGAAGATTGTAAATTAGCGCGTCATGCAGGCTCTGCATGACATTGGCGTGCCGAAAGAAGACGTAAGCGTCATCCCTCTTGACCACACGGTCAAGAGGGAATTATCTGGATCC
>JAYTGM010000395.1:0-4196 GCA_043733425.1 Terriglobia bacterium | reverse complement strand
TCTCATCAATATCCAAATTTGGCATGGAGCACCCGGTATTATAACAACCGTGAGCTCTACACAAATACCCACGCTCAAGTGGGCGGAGCGGGAGATGCCGCGGTTCCAGAAGCTGCTGCGGGCGATGGTGGAAGTGGAAAGCCCGAGCGACGACAAGGCGGCGGTGGACCGGTTCGGGGCGCTGCTGGCGGACACCGTCTTCGGCGAAGCGGAGGTGAAGCGGGTGCCGGGCGGCAAGTGGGGGAAGCATGTGATTTGCCGGTTCGGGAAAAAGAAGCGGGGCGGCAAGCAGGTGCTGGTGCTGGGGCACGGGGACACGGTGTGGCCGATGGGCACGCTGCGGACGATGCCGTTTCGGGAGGGCGAGGGCCGGTTGTGGGGTCCGGGCGTGCTGGATATGAAGGGCGGGCTTTGCGTGTTTCTGTTCGCGATGCGCGCGGCGCGGGAGTTGGGGCTGCCGGTTCCGGACTCGGTGGTGCTGCAGGTGAATTCGGATGAAGAGGTGGGGAGCCCGAGTTCGCGCGGGTTGACGGAAGAGAATGCGCGGAAAAGCGCCGCGGTGCTGGTGATGGAACCGGGGACGGGTTTGGAAGGAAAGCTGAAAACAGAGCGCAAGGGCGTGGGCGGCTTTCGGGTATCGGTGACGGGCCGGGCGAGCCATGCGGGGGTGGATTTTGAGCGCGGAGCAAGCGCGGTGTTGGAACTGGCGCGGCAGATTGAGCGGATTTCGGGATGGACGGATTTGGAGCGCGGGGTGACGGTGAACGCGGGGGTGATCGGCGGCGGGACGAAGAGCAATGTGGTTGCTGCGGCGGCTTGGGTGGAGGTGGATTTCCGGGTTCGGAAACTGGCGGATGCCGGGCGGCTGGAGAGGAAATTCCGGGCGCTGCGGGCGGTGGATTCGCGGTGCGGGATTGCGGTAACGGGTGGCTTGAACCGACCGCCAATGGTGCGGAGCGCTGGGGTGCGGCGGCTGTTCGGGATGGCTGCGGCGGCGGGGAAGGAATTCGGGATGGTGGTGGAGGAGAGCGCGACGGGTGGGGGGTCCGACGGAAATTTCACCGCGGCGCTGGGGGTGCCGACGCTGGATGGATTGGGCTGCGTGGGAGAAGGGGCGCATGCGGTGAACGAGAGTATTGTGTTGGACCGGGTGCCGGAGCGGATCGCGCTACTGGCGGGGATGCTGGGGCGGCTCATTTGAGGCATTTCTCGGGTTGTGTCGCGAAACGCGGGGTATCCCTGGGGTGTCAGCCGGGTATCGCTTCGGTATCCGGAGAGGCTTTGCCGGGTTATAGATTTGTTGATTCTTCAACAACGGCGGGCGTTTCTCGGGTTCGTTTCTCATTTTTCATGTTTTCGCATCTTGGTAGAGCGGTGAAAGATTTCCGTGTGGGCCGGTTATGGCTTACGGCGTCATTGTGACAGGTGGAATTGGGGCTGGAGATTTAGAGGAGGGGTAAGTTGTTGAGTCTTTGGGTAAAGGAGGGGGTCTGTGGTGGTGTGAACGGAATTCGAAAGGCTATGTCACGCTAAGGCGCAGAGCACAACCCTTGCACGATGGCTGAGCTGCAACTTTTCATCGCAGGTGTGGAGGGTCGAATTAGTAGCCTCCGCCAGGGCGATATACGCAGCGTCATAGGCCGTGAAGCTGTGCCGCAACTTCCCCGATTCGACTGATAAAAGACGTGTGCGAATAGCGTTGCGCCGGCAGCGCGGCCAGATCCATCAGAAATTGCGCGTTACGATGCGGGTCCATCCGCTTTCCGGCGGTGAGGCGCCGAATCGCGCTCAAGACTTCGATGTCCAGCAAATGCGGAACGAGAATCGACTCGCCGCCGCCGGCTAGTTTGCTCCTGATGGAGTTGGTAGTCCTACCGTTTATAAAAAGCTCAACGACCACGGAAGCATCAAGAACGATCATCGTTCCTCCTGCAGTTCTCTTATGACACGCGCAGTGCTCTTCTTAGTTGAAATCGGCTCGCCTCCAGTATGCGATCCAGCCACTCCTGCAAAGTGGAGTGCGCATTCGGGGGTTTCTGAGGACTTTGCAGGGAGCTAAAACGCAGCAAGGACATCTCCGCTTGAAGGCCTTGCTCACAGAGCCTAGATTGAGGTTTCGCCTAACCTTCGACTCGGATATGCTGGACGGGATGCGTTTCCTCCACACCTCCGACTGGCAGATTGGCGAGCCGTTCCGCTTCGTTGACGACGAAACTCTTGCGGTCCTTCGGGCGGAACGACTTGAAGTTATCGTTCGCATTGGCCGTCTCGCCGTTGAACATCAGGCTCCGATAGTCCTTGTCGCCGGAGACGTCTTCGATGGAGCCCATCCCAGCCAAGACACATTGCTTCGTCCCATCGAACGTATGCGTCAGTTTCCAAACGTGGAGTGGCACCTCATTCCCGGCAATCACGACGCTCACACGGCAAACTCACCCTGGGAACGTCTGCTTCTTCAACCTCTGCCTCCGAACATCGTGATTCATACCAGTCCGGAAGCCCGGTCAATTTTGGAAGGCTCCGCGTGGATTCTTCCATCAATTCTTACCCAGCGTCATATGAGCAGTGATCCTACTGTGGCCATGGAATCGATGGTCACGCCGACCGGAGCTTTGCGCATAGGCCTCGCACATGGATCGGTGTACAACTTCGGTTCAAGCGAACAAAGCACAAATAATTTGCTTGCTGTTGATCGCGCTGAGACCGCCTGTCTCGACTACCTCGCGTTGGGGGATTGGCATGGCGTGCGGCAGATCAACGACCGCACATGGTACTCAGGAACGCCAGAGCCGGACGGATTTAATCTCGGCGCCGCCGGAGGTGGGCAAGTTCTGCTGGTTGAACTTGTCTCCGGTTCACTGCCGGTGGTGACGCGTCTTGCATCTGGAAAATTCCTGTGGCGGAACGAGACGATGACCATGACTTCGGAAGAAGACATTTCGCTGCTAGAGGCACGAATTCGCGCGATGGATAAAGACTTGAGCCGTGTTCTCGTGCATCTTTGCGTGGAGGGAACCCTCGACCTAGCTGCCCGTGAACTTTTTGAACGCAGCATCCCTACGGGTCTCGGGAGTGCTTTGCGCTACCTAAAGCTCGACGCCGATCAGCTTTTTGCAAAGCCTTCAATAGAAGACCTCGAAGCCATGGACCACGTCGGTTTTGTGCGCGTTGCTGCTGACAAGCTTGCCGTCCTTGCACAGGACAGCTTCAATCCACAAAGGGAGATGGCTGCTGAAGCGCTTCAACGCTTGTATGTGATGCATTTGCGCCAAGGAGCTGGGGCTGAATGAAGATCAGATCGCTCCGCCTCGAACACTTTCGCAAATTCACCGATCCGGTCGTCCTTACTGGTTTTACGGATGGCGTCAATGTTCTTGCGGAGTCGAATGAATTTGGTAAATCGACCTTGTTAGCTGCCATTCGAGGGGTGCTCTTCGAGCGCTATGTCTCAAAGGCTGCGACCGTGACACAGATGCGGCACTGGAGCAACAACACCTCCCCCGTTATCTCTCTGGATTTCGAGTTGTCCTCAGGTCTTTACAAGATAGAAAAACGCTTTCTGCATAGAGAGCCTCACGCAAGCCTCACAATGCCTGACGGCGTTATCCACCACAACGAGGCAGCAGAAGAGCATCTGCAACGTGTTCTCAACTTCACACAGGCTGGCAAGACTGGTTCGAAGCCAGAGAATATTGGCATGTGGGCGGCTCTCTGGGTGACGCAAAGAGAGTCGGTCGATCAACCGGGATTTACGGACTCAGCGAGGCAAACGATCCACGGCTGTCTGGATCACGAGGTCGGTGCGCTGACAGGCGGAACGCGCGGCAAGAAGCTGCTGGTCAGTGTTCGCGCAGACCTAGCGAAGATCAGAGATGGAAACAAGAAGCCGGCGGGTAGACATAAAGAGGCGGTAGCTGAACAGGCATCTGCACAGCAGGCGTTGGTGATATTTCAGGCGAGGCAACTCCGGCTCACACAGGATATTGCCGAGTTGCTAGGGATCAAGCGAAAGCTGGCCGAGAATTTCAGCGGCGGTGAAGAGGCTCGGACTAAGCAGCTGTTGGAGGAAGCGCATCAGAAGCGAGACGGAGCGCAACGCTTTGAGGATCAGGAGCAAGCCGCCTTGGTCAATCGAAGGCTATGGTCCGATCGCGTGACCTCAGCCGAGAAAGAGATTGAGGTTCGGAAAGAGCAGG
>JAYTGM010000394.1:0-4206 GCA_043733425.1 Terriglobia bacterium | reverse complement strand
AGGAGGACGGGCTGGAACAGGCGATGGAAACCATGAAAGCGCGCCAGTGCCGGCATCTGCCCGTGTTACGCGGTGAGGAAGTTGTCGGGTTTGTCTCCATGCGTGATCTGATGCACTTTGAATTGACACGCAAGACGGAAGAATTGGGGCGGATGCGCGCCTACATTCACGGAGCCGCTTAGACCGTGCAGATAGGCATTGTGATTTTCGGGCACGGGTCCAGCGTGCCCTCGGCTAATGAGGCGGTAGTCCGCGTAGCTGCTGAGGCGGCGTTGGCAGGTGGATTCGCCCTTTCCGAAACTGCATTTCTGGAAGTCTCTCCCACCTTGCGGGAAGCGACAGCCAAGCTGATGCAGCGCGGTGCCGAAGAAATTCTGGTGATACCGTATTTCCTTACGCTTGGCATTCATTTGCAGCGGGATCTGCCGCGCATCATCGAAGAATTGTCCACGGAATTCGGTGGCTTGCGCATGCGGGTTACGCCACCGCTCGATGGACACCCCGCTCTCACCGGGATTATAGTGGATCGGGTAAAGGAGGCAATGGCAGCCGCGGTATGATCGCTCGACTTTTGGAACATCGTGAAATTTCGCCGGAAACGCGGCATTTTTCTTTTGAGGTACCTGGCGACGCTGGCATGGATTTCATTCCAGGGCAGTTCGTTTCGTTCACCGAGCAGTTGAATGGAAAAGAAGTGACCCGGGCGTATTCCATATCGTCGCCCCCTTCGGGAAATCGCTTCGATCTGGTACTGAATCGCGTGCCAGACGGGAGATTTTCTCCGCATTTGTTCAATCTGGATGCGGGAGCGGAACTGGATTTTAAGGGTCCGTACGGAAATTTTGTATTCCGCGATCCCATTGCGGACAGCATCCTGGTCGCAACCGGTACTGGCATTGGGCCGTTCCGCTCCATGTTGATGGCGCAGCTACCCCACGATTCGCAGACGAATTTCACGCTCGTCTTCGGAGTCCGGCATGAGGAAGGAATTCTGTACCGCGAACAGTTCGAGGAGATAGAGCGGCAGAACCCGAACTTCAAGTTTGTGCCAACGGTGACGCAACCAGGGACGGATTGGAAAGGATTAACGGGCCGTGTCCAGCCCCACGTAATGGAAATTCTAGGTGACCGTCGCGATATGGATGTCTACATTTGCGGAATGAAAGAGATGGTGGACACGCTTAGGGCCCAGCTTAAGGAGGCGGGGATGGACCGCCGCCACGTGATTTTTGAAAAGTACGATTAGACACTTGACAATAACTCACTCACATTACATAATGAACTCGTACTAACGATTCAATCGTTACGAGGAGTTGCACATGGGCAAGATTATCGGTATCGACCTCGGTACCACAAATTCGGTAGTGGCAGTGATGGAAGGCGGGCAAGCGACCGTAATTGCAAATCAGGAAGGCGCGCGGACCACGCCCTCTGTTGTTGCATTTACAAAATCAGGGGAACGGCTGGTGGGCCAGGTTGCCAAGCGGCAGGCTATCACCAACCCTGAAAACACCGTCTTTTCGATAAAGCGCTTCATGGGCCGGCGCTTCGACGAAGTGAATGAAGAGATGAAGATGGTGCCGTACAAGGTGGTCAAGAGCGATAGCGGCGACGCCCGGATCAGCATTAGCGGCGGAACGCAATCGCCACCTGAAATTTCAGCGATGATTCTGGTTAAGCTGAAGGAAGCGGCGGAAAGTTACCTGGGCGAGAAGGTGACTCAGGCGGTCATCACGGTTCCCGCGTACTTCAACGACACGCAACGGCAGGCCACGAAGGACGCAGGCAAGATTGCCGGTCTGGAAGTGATGCGCATTATCAATGAACCCACGGCTGCGGCGCTTGCCTACGGCATGGATAAAAAGAACAACGAGACAATCGCTGTCTACGATTTCGGCGGTGGCACGTTCGATGTTTCCATTCTGGAAGTAGGCGATGGCATAGTGGAAGTGAAATCCACGAACGGCGATACGCACCTGGGCGGTGACAACATCGATCAGCGCGTAATTGACTGGGTGATTGCGGAATTCAAGAAAGAGCAGGGAATCGACATCTCTAAGGACCACATGGCCCTGCAGCGCCTGAAAGAGGCGTCTGAAAAAGCCAAGATGGAACTTTCCACCTTGATGGAAACCGAGATCAATCTTCCGTTCATTACGGCGGACGCCACCGGGCCGAAGCACTTGGCGCTGAAGTTGACGCGCATGCGTTTTGAGCAGATGGTGGACGACCTTCTGCAGCGCACCATGGAGCCTTGCAAAAAGGCAATGGCCGATGCTGGCGTGACCCCAACGGACATTGACGAAGTGGTGATGGTGGGCGGTTCGACGCGCATTCCGAAAGTTCAGCAACTGGTGAAGAATCTGTTCGGCAAAGATCCGAACCGGACGGTGAACCCGGACGAAGTGGTTGCGGTGGGCGCGGCGATTCAAGGCGGCGTATTGGGCGGCGACGTGAAAGATGTGCTGCTGCTAGACGTAACTCCGCTATCGCTCGGGATCGAAACGCAGGGCGGCGTGATGACGCCGTTGATTGAGCGCAACACCACAATTCCGACGCGTAAGAGCCAGACGTTCTCGACAGCGGCCGACAGCCAGACGACTGTCGAAATCAAGGTTTGCCAAGGCGAACGTGCCATGGCGGTTGATAACAAAGTGCTCGGTATTTTCCAACTGGTGGGTATTCCGCTGGCTCCCCGTGGAGTGCCGCAGATCGATGTGACGTTTGACATTGATGCGAACGGCATTCTGAACGTGACCGCGAAAGACAAGGGAACAAACAACGAGCAGAAGATTACCATCACTTCTTCGTCCGGTTTGTCGAAAGATGAAGTGGAGAAGATGGCGAAGGATGCGGAATCCCACGCAGCGGACGATCGTAAGGCGAAGGACCAGATTGAGGCCCGGAACCGCGCGGATTCGATGATTTACAACATCGAGAAAACGCTGAAGGAAAATCGCGATAAGGTGTCGGGAGACGACGCTCAGAAGATTGAGACGGCGATTGAAGACACCAAACAAGCGATGACCGGGAACGATGCCGAGAAGTTGAACGCGGCGACGGACAAGCTGACCGAAGCGAGCCATAAGCTGGCCGAAGCGATGTACAAATCGTCTTCTACTCCGCCGACTGGCGGGACGGACGGCGCGGGCCAGGCCGAGGGGCATCAGGAGAAACCGAAGGACGACGTGGTGGATGCGGAGTTCGTCGACGTGGACGACAAAAAGAAGTAAGTAAGGCACAGTGACTTAGGGCAGGCGCGGACGAATTCCAATTCGCCCGCAGCTTGCCCTTCTTTCTATTTATGGCTGCGACAAAAGATTACTACGAGACACTCGGTGTGGCAAGGGGCGCTTCGGCGGATGATATCCGGAAGACATACCGGAAGCTGGCCAGGAAGTATCATCCGGATTTAAATCCGGGCGACAAGTCAGCGGAAGACCGCTTCAAGACGGTACAGGAAGCGTATGACGTTTTGAGCGACGGCAAGAAGCGCGCCATGTACGATCAGCACGGTTTCTATGCTGAGGGAATGCCGCAAGGAGGAGCAGGTTCCTCAGGGCGTTCTGGCGGGTCGCAGCCTCCGAATATGGATTTCGGGGGCTTCGATTTCGAGAATTTAGCCAGGCAACAGGGGGGACGAGCCGGGGCGCGGCAGCAGGGTGGGGGCGGCTTTGGCGATCTCTTCGATTTTTTCAAACGTGGAGCGTCGGACGAGCCTACCGCGGAGCCTGAGAAGGGTTCAGACCTGGAGTATGCGCTGCAGATTGGTTTTTGGGATGCGATCCGCGGCACTAAGACCCGGGTTGAGATCACCCGGCATGAGGTATGCGCCGTGTGCCACGGCAGCGGATCCGCCAACACTGGGTTGGTAACGTGTTCGCAATGTAACGGCACCGGCAATGTGCAGCAGATGGCCGGTTCCATGAAATTTAACCTGACCTGCCCGCGGTGCAACGGCAAAGGGCATCTTCAGAATGCGTGCGCGGCTTGCCATGGAGAGGGGCGGACAGCGAAAACGGAGACCGTAGAGGTTCGGATACCGGCGGGTGCGCAGGATGGTTCGCGGCTGCGGGTGGCAGGCAAGGGTAATGCCGGTACACATGGTGCGGCGGCGGGGGATCTTTACATCACAACGAAAGTTGCCGCGCATCCGTTTTTCCGGCGCGATGGGGATAATATTCAAATCCAGGTTCCCGTGACAGT
>JAYTGM010000393.1:0-4208 GCA_043733425.1 Terriglobia bacterium | reverse complement strand
TAGTTTGGTGCGCCCGGAGGGACTCGAACCCCCGGCCTACTGATTCGAAGTCAGGCGCTCTATCCAGCTGAGCTACGGGCGCGCACAGACCTTATTATTACAGCAGTGACAGCAGAGACTGAAATCAAATTGAGGATTGGGCATCTGGGCCAGGCGCGCCAACTGGTGGAAGCGCAGGGCTTCCATATTGCGGTTCCCGAGGTGTTTGAAAAAAATGTCGTGCTCGATAATGCATCGGCGGAGCTGCGCGGTTCGCGCCGCCTTTTGCGGGTGCGCTCAGCGGGGCATATCGCGACCCTCACGTTCAAAGGCTCTCCCTCCGTGGGTAAACACAAAGTACGCGAAGAGCGGGAAACCACAATCGGCAATTTTGAGGAAATGCTGGCAATTCTAGACCGCCTCGGTTATCGCGAAACGTTTGTCTATGAAAAATACCGAACCGAATTTCGCGGCGACACCGGAGGAGTCATCACTCTCGATGAGACGCCTGTGGGGAACTATATGGAAATTGAAGGGGAAGCGGATTGGATCGATGCCACAGCGCATCGGCTTGGATTTACGGAAGCCGACTACATCACGAGTAGTTATGGAACCCTCTATGCCGAGTGGTGCCAGCAGCGCGGAACCGAACCCGCCAATATGACTTTCACCGGCCCCCGCTCCTTTCCCAAGTAACAGCTAGTACCGACGGTCGTTGTAGTGACGATCATTGTGGTGCTGCAGCAAATAGCCACCCAAGCCACCTGCAATCGCGCCTATCGCCGCTCCGGTTCCATGTCCCGCTAAGGCGCCGATGATCGCTCCCGCCGCGGCGCCACCGCCTACATAAGCCGCGGAACGGCTGGCGCCATCCTCATAGCCGTAGCTATCGACATTTCGGTCGTAGTTGTAGTTATACTCGCGCGGTTGCTGATAGGAATACCGCTGGCCATAATACCGGTCGTCCCCACTGTAATATTGGCTCTGTACTGGCACGTTGTACTGATACCCTTGCCTGTCGCGTCCGCGATAACGATCCTGCCCGAAGGAAGCCGCCGGCGCGAGCACCATGGCAAGCAGGGCAAAACTGCCGATCACAATCCGTTTCATATCAACTACCTCCGTCAGTTAATAAGATGGGTTGATGTGTGAAGGGGTTGCGATTCTGTAGGGAAGTTAATCGCTTTAGAAATATACCTTCCCGGCAAGCTGCACCAGCCGGGGAAAGTTCTGTTGTTGCAGTGTTACCTTGCCAAACTGCGGGCTGCGCCAGTCGGTATTCGGGCCGGGCATGATGGGAGTGTTCATGACGTTGAACGATTCACCCCGTAACTGGAATGAGAATCGTTCGCTCATCTTGAACGTCTTCTGCAATGCCATGTTGAGTTGGGGAGCACTCGGGTTCCGGATGTTTGGGAAGCGGTCTTCCACGTTCCGCAACGAGTACGGCTGATAATCCGTGTAACACGTTGGATCGTTGTTGAACCAGCGATTGTAATTCTGGTTCGCTACTCTGTAATCGCCGCAGCTAAAAATCGCATTCGGCTTTCCCACCGGATAACCCGAGTAATAAGACAAAATCCAATCGAAAGACCAGCCGCTTAGCAGAGCTCCGCCAATGGGGCCCTGCAGCGGGAAGAATCGCCGATTTGCCCCGATCGGAAGATCCCACACCCCGTGAAATGCGATGTTCTGAGGCTTATCGTTGTTGTCCAATTCATGGATCAGCGGCTCGGCAAAATTCCAGTCATTCAAACGGTGATTCGCCTCAAAGCCTTTTCCAAAAGTATAGGAAACGCCAAAGGTGAGGATGCCGCTTTCCCGTTTGCTGAGAACGCGCTTTTCGAGCATGACCTGCAGCGAATCGTACCAATACTTGCCCACGGGATTGGTGTTTACAAAGACACCGGGGAAGACGGCATAAGGCCGCCGCAAGTCATAAGCATTAATGCTGCTGCTGCTCCCGAAACCCGTCGCCGCGGGAAGAATCCCCTTCAGGGGATTGGGAAGCGAGGTATTGAGATAGGAAGGATTCTGATGCCCCTGGTTGAAATCTGCCAGCGATACGTTGCCCCACTGCTGGCCCACAGGCTCATGAACCGCGCGGTTTCCCGAATAGGAAACATCAATGACCATGCCGAACGGCAGTTCGCGCTGGATTCCGAATGAAAACTCGTAAATGCGTGGAACGGGAAGCGATCGTGAATCGATACTTAAACCGCTTCCCACATTCGTAAGCAAACCAAGGCTGCTTCCCGTGGGCGTTAAATAGCCGCTTGGGAAGGGATTCTCAAGAGAGTATTGCCCGGTTAACCCGCCCGACGGATTGAAATCGCCATCCAATGAGCGCAGATAAGAAGTCCCGCGGCTAAACCCGTTGGTGAGACCGGCGTTACTCACCTGGCGATGGTAGACACCAAAGCCGCTGCGGATTACCGTCTTATTGAAAATATTCCAGGCAATCCCGATTCGAGGCTGGATGTTGGTCCAGTCGGTATTGTAAATCTTCCGCGACGCGCCATTCACCCCAGGAAACAGAAGTCCCCCTTTGATCTCGGCGGGTGCGGGCGGGTAGAAGTTTTCCTTTCCGGGGTTGGCGGCATCCCACTGTGTCTTCAGGTTTTTCCAGTTGGCTACAATCTGATCGCTGAGCGGATTCTTTGCGTTCCAATCGAACGAGCCGTTCACCCGGTCGTGCAGTTCGTAGAACGGCACCTGAACATCCCAGCGTAGTCCCAGATTTAAGGACACCCGGGGCAGAATTTTCCAGTCGTCCTGAAAGAAAACCGCATGGTAATACTGGCGTCGGTAATACGTATCGTTGTAATCGATCTGGCCACCCGTGGGTAGCCCGAGCAATAATGACGCAACGCCGCTGCCATCGCCTTGGCCGAATCCGCGTTCTTTATACTGCTGCGTCCAGTAACGGCTGTTGAAATCAAGTCTTCCCGTAGCCAGACCAGGTCCGCCATTGCCGCGCCCAATCTGGGCGAACTCATAGCCCCAATGCCAGGTCTGCTTCCCATGGCTCATTGTGACGCTCGGTGCAAAGTCTATATGGTTATCGGTACTCCAGCTATAGCTGGTGCCAATGATATCGGGGTAAAGATCTAACCTCACCACCGGTGCGGTTTTGCGATTGACAGTCGGTGGTATCGGGATATTCTTAATCCCGAGCTTGTCGTAAGTAAAATCGAAACTTTGGTTACCATCTGGAAACAGCGATGTAAACCGCGAGAAAGATCCGCGGATGTCCAGCACCGTGGTGGGAGAGATGACGCGAGTGTAATCGGCAATGTAATTCTGATCGTTTCGTTCTGAAACAATGTTGCCGCGTTGCGCGGGTGGATCGAAGCCATTGTTGTTCCGGAATTCATGCCCGTGCTGGTACGTGACCACCCCGTAAATGCGGTTGTTCTCATTGAACACGTGATCCCACCGGCCCATCGGTTGGTTGTAGCCATAGCGGCCCAGTGAATCGGCACGCAGAAAGTTATTTTGCAGTTGCCCAGGGGCACCGTTGGGAGCCGGGAATAGAGCGAGTATGTTCTTTCCAATTGGGCTAATGCGGCTTTCTGGGATTTTGTTGTCCGGAAAAGCGTCCCGGACATATTGGACGCCACTCGGGCAGTTGTTGGTGCTATTGCAGGGACGCGTGGTCAGAGGGTCGAAGATTTTGACGTTGTAATTCGTGAAGTGCTGTCCATCCCGCAGATCCAGCGGCGGCACGCTGGTCACTAGCGGAAACGGCACCACCTCGCGCCAGCTTTCCTGGCTAAAGAACAGAAAGTCTTTGTTCTTTCGCACCGGGCCGCCCACCACGCCGCCGAACTGGTGCTGATTGTGAAAACCACGGGGGGCCCTTCCGGCATTGTTCTGGAACGTATTCGCATCCAGCACGCGGTTCCGCCAGTAGTCGAACACATCGCCGTGCCAGTCTTTACCGCCCGATTTCAAAGTGGTATTCACGGTTCCGCCGCCCGTCCTTCCGTACTGGGCGTCATAAGTGTTGGTCTGAACCTTGAATTCCTGGATGGCTTCCACATTGGGAGCCACCTGCCAGCTGCCAAAAGTGCTAATCGGCGCACCGTTCAGAAGAAATTGATTTGTGCCCGGCCGGCCACCGTTGATTTTATAGTTTCCGTTGGTATCCCAGCCCCGGGTTCCTGAAAATCCATTCGCGCCAAATTGCTCCTGAGTAAAGATCACGCCGGGGGTCAGCGCCATCA